>VAXX01000217.1 GCA_005885115.1 Actinomycetota bacterium
CGACATCAAGGAAGGTACGGTCAACGGCGTCGTCTCCGGCAACCACTTCAACGGCGGTACCTCGGGCCAGCACTTCGCCGACTCGTGGGTCGACGTGAAGGGCAACAACTACACGCTGACCGGCAACATCGGGGTGTACGGCACCACCGGGACGCTCGCCGACGGGTGGCAGGTACACCAGATCCTGGCACCGTGGGGTTGCGGCAACGTATGGCGCAGCAACTCCTCCGACCTCGGCGGCGTCGGCAACTACGCGATCAACGTCACCGACCAGTCCAAGTGCTCCGGCAACCCGAACGTGGTCTACAGCAGCAACAAGGTCACCAACGCGAAGACCGGTCTGACGAACATCACCGTCACCGCCGGCTGAGTACGTACGGAAGCGGCACCGTCCACAGTGGACGGTGCCGCTTTCCGTACCGGTCAGCTCTGGCGTAGCGCCGGCATCGGTACCGGCGCGTTCAGTGCGGTCGCCCCGGCCCCGACCCCGCCCTCGCAGGTGTTCGGCGGCGTGGTGGTCACGCCCCGGGTGGACGGCCGCTCGGCCGCCCAGAACATGAAGCCGAGCATGCCCGCGGTGGTGCCGGCGCCGTGCGGCGCGACGCCCTGCACGTAGCCGCCGGTGGCGTTCTGCAGCGAGGCGGCGAAGTTGGTGCACTCCGGGCGCACCTTGCTGCCCTCGGCGATGAACAGGCTGCCGGTGAACTTCGCCGGTGCCAGTGGCGGGATCGGCGGCGAGTACTGCGCCTTGCCGTCGAGGTGCTCCTGCCAGTTGTCCTCGGCGCCGCTCGTACTCGGTTGCCGCGACGGCACCATCGCGTTGGCGTAGTCGAGCACCGGGGTGTCGGTACGCAGCCAGTCGGCGCTCGCCTTGCGGTCCAGGTCGATCAGCCACCGGTCGCCGGCCGCCACGTCGATGGTCAGTCGCGCGGCCGGGTCCGAACCCGAGGCGTCGTACGGGTGCTGCGACCGGTACGCGTCGATGAACGCCTGGAGCCCGGTGAGGTTCGGGCTGGTGTTCTCCTCGTAGTCGATCTCGATGCCCACCCCGAGCTGGGTCGCGACCGCGGCCGCGTTGAGCCCGAGCTGCGTACCGTTGGTCGCCAGCGCGGTGTCCCAGTCGTTGACGTACGTGATCCCGCCGATCGACAGCATCACCCGGATGCCGTGGCTGGTGAAGTACTGCACGACGGCGGCGGTCATCCCGCGCGGTACCCCGGCCAGGGTGTTCGCGTCGGTGGTCTGGTTCAGCAGCCGCAGCGGGTTGACGAAGGCCAGGATCACCAGGTTCACCGACGGCCGGCCGTCCCCCCGGTCGATCAGCCAGTGGTTGTTGTGGTCGAAGTCGGTCATGTCCCGTACGCCGCCCCACAGGCACGCGTCGTTGGAGCAGTGCCAGGCACCGTAGACCTGGATCGGCGTGGCCGCCGTCGCGGCCCGCGCCGGGGCGGCGAGGAGGTTCAGGACAGTGGCGAGAACGGCGAAGACGACAGCGAAGCGACGCATCGAGGCCTCCGGGTTGCGGGGGGATACCGGGGTCGAAGCAATAGGAAGGAAGCTGACCTGATTGTCAGCCGTGGATCACGGCGAGGCAAGCGGTACCTGGCCGGGGATTGCGCCGGCCGATCCCGGGTACCGCCAGCGACATGCGACTGGGCGTGCTCGACATCGGCTCCAACTCGGCGAACCTACGCGTCGTGGACGCGTACCCGGGCTCGCCGCCGCTGCCGGTGTACCGGCACAAGACGCCGACCCGGCTCGCCGAGGCGCTGCGCCCGGACGGGACGATCGAGTCGGAAGTGATCGCCCGGTTGGTCGCCGCCGTCCGGACCGCCCTGGACGGCGCCCGGGCGCAACAGGTCGCCGAGCTGATCCCGTTCGCCACCTCGGCGATCCGGGACGCGGCCAATCGGGACGAGGTGCTGCGGGCGCTGCACAGCGGCGCCGGCATCGGCATCGGGTACCTCAGCGGGGAGGACGAGGCCCGGCTGACCTACTTCGCCGCCCACCGGTGGTACGGGTGGTCCGCCGGACCGCTGCTCCTGCTGGACATCGGTGGCGGTTCGCTGGAGATCGCCCAGGGGCGGGACGAGGATCCGGGGCTGGCCATCTCGCTCCCGCTCGGGGCGGGCCGGCTGACTCGTACCCACCTGCCCGACCAGCCGCCGGACCGGAAACAGCTCAAGGCGTTGCGGGCGCACATCCGCGAGGTACTCGCGCCGGATGTCGAGCGGCTGCACTGGGAGGGCCGGCCGGCGCGGTCGGTGGCCACGTCCAAGATGTTCAAGCAACTGGCCCGGTTCGCCGGTGCCGACGACGCCGACGGGCGGCGCGTACTCAACCGCGCGGAGCTGCGTACCTGGATCCCCCGACTGGCCGCGATGACCCCAGCCCAGCGGGCCGAGCTGCCCGGCGTACCCGCGTCCCGGGCCCGGCAACTGCTCGCCGGCGCGATCATCGCCGCGACCACGATGCACGAGTTGGGCGTGGAGCAGGTGGAGATCTGCCCGTGGGCGCTGCGCGAAGGGATCCTGCTGCGCCGCCTGGCGCCGCTGCCCAGCCCGGACGCGCTGCGCCAGGTTCAACTGATCCGGTCCATCGGCGCCGGCGTGACCAGCCTGGACGAGCAACGCCAGGTACGCCGCCCGGGCTGAACACGCGGTTGGGCCAAGCGCCGCCGGGTATGGGAGCAGTGAAGACACAGAAGGGGTGAGGACACATGCCGCAGCGAAGCAGTTCCGGGCGCGGCAGCGCCGCCGGGCGCACGGGCAACCAGGCCCGCGAGGTCAACGAGGCCGAGCTGAGCCGGCTGAAGGTGGACGAACTGCGCGAGCGGTTGCGGGCGCGCGGCGTCACCGGTACCTCCGCGTTGCGCAAGGACGAACTGGTCAAGAGCCTGGTCAAGAGCCTGCGCGAGGAGCACAAGGGCGGCGGCTCGCGCAGCAGCGACAAGAAGACCACGCCGGCCCGCGGCCGCACCGCGTCGGCGAAGAAGACCCAGGGGGTACGCGCGGGCAGCTCCAAATCCGTGGAGTACTCGCAGGAGATCACCTCGACCGAGCAGGAGCCCGAGCGTCCGGGCCGGAGCCTGGTCACCACCGACCACGACGTGATCCAGCGGTGGGCACAGGAGCGTGACGCGGTACCGGCGACGGTGGAAGGTACCGAGCACGGCGACCACCTCGGCGTACTGCGCTTCGACTTCCCGGGCGGGTCCGAGAGCGGCCGGCTGCGGGAGGTGAGCTGGGAGGAGTGGTTCGACACCTTCGACCAGCGCGGGTTGAACTTCATCTACCAGGAGCAGCGGTCCGACGGTACGCAGAGCAACTTCTTCCAGCTCGAGAACCCCGACCGGGAAGACGCCTGACGTAAAGTAGCCGTGTGTCGACGGTCGGCCCAGCACGTACCGTCCGCCTCGGTGCGGTGCTGTCCCGGCTGGCCGCCGTCCTGGTCGGCGCCGGCGCACTGGTCTTCGGCTTCATCGGGCTGCGTGAGTACCTCGCCACGCAGCCCGATTTCCCGCACGGTGGCTTCGACCTGCTCTACTACGACGTCCAGTTGTTCGTCCTGAGCTCACCGCCGGTCGACGGCGGCCGGAACTTCCCGCCGCTGCTGGAGATCGCCCGGTTCGCCGCCCCCGCCGTGACCGTGTACGCGCTGATCGAGGCCGGCCGGCGGCTGTTCGCCGCCGAGCTGGCCCGGCTGCGGACCCGGCGTACCCGGGGCCACGACGTGGTGTGCGGGGTCAGTCCGGTGGCGTACGCGCTGACCGCCCGACTGGTCGGGGAGGGTCGGCGGGTGGTCCGGATCGGGTCGCGCGACGACTCCGACGCCGGGTACCGGCACCCGCCCTTCGTGCAGGGCGACCCGGCCACCCTCGACGTGCTGCGTACCGCCGGGGTGTCCCGGGCCCGCGCCCTGTACGCCTGCACGAGCGACGGCACGGTGAACCTGGCGATCGCCCTGGCGGTCTCGGAGGTGCCCAGGCGCCGGCGGGGGGCGCTGGAGGCACACGTACAAATTGATGATCCTGAATTTTGTCTGGCGCTCCAGGCCCGGCGGCTCGGCCAGCCGCCCTCGGCCCGGCTGGATCTGAACTTCTACAGCGCGCACGACCTGGCGGCCCGCACGCTGCTGGCCCGGCAGCCGCCGCCGACCGTCACCGACCGCGCACCGCGGTTCATGATCATTGGGGCGAGCTGGTTCGGCCTGGCCCTCGCGGTGGAGCTGGCCCGGCACTGGCGGCTGCTCGATCCGCACCGGGAACGCCCGATGGAGCTGGTCCTGGTGGACCGGGAAGCCGGCGCGGCCGTCACCCGGCTGCGCCGCCGCTACCCGTTCCTGGCCACGGTCTGCCGGTTCACCTCGCACGAACGCGACATCGGCAACCTGCTGGACGGCGACCTGCCCGACGAGCCGCCCGACCGGGTGTACCTGTGCGCCGACGACGAGGAGGTCGCGCTGAAACTGGCGCTGACCATGGACCACTTCTGGCACCGGGGACCGCGCTCGCTGGTGGTCCGGCTGGGCCGGCTCGGCCTGCTGGGCAAGGCGTTCCACGAGCCCGACGAGGACCGGCTGCTGGACGACGTGTCCGGGACGCTGCACCTGTTCGACGCGGTACGCGCCGGCTCCGACCCGCACCTGGTGGAGGACAGCCTGGTCGAGCGGCTCGGGCGCGGCATCCACGAGAGCTACCTCGCCGACCGGCTGCGCGAGGGCGCGGTGTGGAACTCCAGCCGGGCCATGCGGCAGTGGACCGAACTGTCCGAGGACCTCAAGGCCAACAACCGGGCGCAGGCCGCCGACGTCGGACGCAAGCTGCGGGCGATCGGCTGCGCGCTGGCGCCCAGCCCGATCTGGGGACAGCCGGAGGTGCTCGACGACGCGGCCGCGGCCGGCCGGCACCCCGACCTGGTCGAGTGGTCGCAGCTCACCGAGTCCAGCCGGGAACAGAACCGGGCGGCGATCCGCCAGATGCCCGGGTACCTGGCCGACGCGGGGTTCCAGATCGTCCGGCTACCCGGCCCGTCGCTGCTCGCGGCCGACCGCGACCTCGCGCTGCCCCTCGGTTAACCGCGTTCGGCGCCGTCGGGCCAGATCACCTCGACCGGTACGCCCTTGGCCTGGGCGTACTTGACCGTCGAGGCGGTGCTGCCCTGGCCGCCGTCGTGCCGGCCGTCCCAGACCGCGAACACCAGATCCGACACGGCGACCATCTCCTGGTTGGCCGCCTCGTACGCCTCCGGGTCCGCCTCGGCGTACGGCAGCACCTTGACCTGGGCGGCCCGGTCGAGCAGCTCGTCGAACTGGGGCGCGTCCTCCGGCGGTACCTTCTTGGCGCGGTAGTTCTCCGCCGGTACCACCACCTCCAACCGGCCACCGAGGTCGAGTACCACCTTGGCGAAGATCG
>VAXX01000218.1:0-1818 GCA_005885115.1 Actinomycetota bacterium
AGCATGGGCAGGCCCGCGTTGGGCATCACCGACAGCGGTACCCGGGCGTGCTGGGACAGGTACCGCAGGTGTTCGCTCATCTCCGCCGGCCCGGTGGCGCAGTTGAGCCCGATCAGGTCGATGCCCAGCGGCTCCAGGGCGGTCAGCGCCGCGCCGATCTCGCTGCCCAGCAGCATCGTGCCGGTGGTCTCCACGGTCACGTGCGCGATCACGGTGATGTCCCGCCCGGACGCGGCGATGGCCCGCTTGGCGCCGATCACGGCGGCCTTGGTCTGCAGCAGGTCCTGGCACGTCTCGATGAGGATCACGTCCGCGCCGCCGTCGATCAGGCCGGCCGCGTTGTCCCGGTACGCGTCGCGCAGTGTGGCGTACGACACGTGCCCCAGGGTCGGCAGCTTCGTCCCCGGCCCGACCGAACCGAGCACGAACCGGGGCCGCTCCGGTGTGGACCACGCGTCGGCGGCCTCCCGGGCCAGCCGGGCGCCGGCGGCGGACAGCTCGTACACCCGCTCGGTGATGCCGTACTCGCCCAGGTTGCCATAGTTCGCACCGAACGTGTTTGTCTCGACGCAGTCCGACCCCGCCGCCAGGTACGCCTCGTGTACCTGGCGGACGATCTCCGGCCGGGTCACGTTGAGGATCTCGTTGCACCCCTCGTGTCCCTGGAAGTCGTCCAGTTCCAGCTCGTGCGCCTGCAACATCGTGCCCATCGCCCCGTCGGCGACGAGGATCCGGTTGGCCAGCGCGGCACGGAACGAGGTCGACATGCATCACAGGTTATCGGGTGCCCCGGGGGACCCGCCGCACGGTTACTCGCGGCTCTCGGGCAGCCCGGCCGGTGTGGCCTTGACTGCCGTCCGCGCTGGTTCCACGTAGGCTGAGTGGCGTGACCGAGTTCGACGGCCTGCCCGTACTGCGTAATCCCGTGGCGATCGCGGCGTTCGAGGGGTGGAACGACGCCGCCGACGCGTCCACGGCCGCGGTCGAGCACCTCGAGCAGGTGTGGACTGCCCGCCCGGTGACCGCGTTGGATCCGGAGGAGTTCTACGACTTCCAGGTCAACCGGCCGATCGTCTCCATGGCCGAGGGCCAGACCCTCAACGTGGAGTGGCCGACGACCCGGTTCTCGGTGGCCTCGCCGCCGGGGACCGACCGGGACGTCCTGCTCATCCGGGGCATCGAGCCCAGCATGCGCTGGCGGACGTTCTGCGGCGAGGTCCTGGAGCTGTGCCACAGCCTGGACGTCCAGCGGATCGTGCTGCTCGGGGCGCTGCTCGCGGACGTCCCGTACACCCGCCAGCTGCCCATCAGCGGCAGCGCGTCGAGCCGGGACGCGGCAGAGCGGTTCAGCCTGACCCCGACCCGGTACGACGGTCCGACCGGCATCGTCGGGGTGCTCCAGGAGGCGGCCACCCGGGCGGAGCTGGACGCGGTGTCGTTCTGGGTGCACGTACCGCACTACGCCAACAATCCCCCGTGCCCCAAAGCCACCCTGGCGCTGCTGCACCGGGTCGAGGACGTGCTGGACCTGCCGGTACCGATGATGGACCTGGCCGAGGAGTCGGCCGAGTGGGAGGAGCGGCTGCGGACCGCCGCCGAACAGGACGCCGAGCTCGCCGAGTACGTCCGGGAGCTGGAGGAACGGGTCGGCGACGAGGGCCTCACCCCGCTGTCCGGTGACGAGATCGCGCAGGAGTTCGAGAAGTACCTGCGCCGGCGGGGCGGCCAGCAGGGATCGACCGCGGGAAGCTGGTAACTCTCCTTTTGTATCCGGCGTGTCGCCGTCACACCCGCTACGGCGTCCTAGGAGGCTAGGTT
>VAXX01000218.1:1859-10985 GCA_005885115.1 Actinomycetota bacterium
GCCCAGCATCCCGGCCATCGCGCAGATGTACGGCGTGGCCAAGCAGACCGTACAGCGCACCATCGACGCGCTGCGGATCGAAGGACTGCTGATCACCAAGCCCGGCTCCGGTACCTACGTCCGGGGTACCCGGCGCAAGCTCAACCGGCTCTCCCGGGGCCGGTACGGCAGCCAGCGTGGCTACCACGCCGACCTCGCCGCCCGGTACCGGCAGCAGTTGATCGAGGTCGGCCGCGCGCCGGCCCCGGCCGAGGTGGCCGACGCGTACGGCATCTCCCCCGGCGTCGAGCTGGTCGTCCGCCGGCACCTCGTGCGTACCCAGGACGCCGTCGTCGAGGTCGGCGGCTCGTGGCTCAAGCCGACCGACACGGCGGGCAGCTCGCTGGAGCGCCCGGAGCCGTTCGGCCGGCCGCTGTACCAGGAGGTCGAGGAGGTCACCGGACGCCGGTACGTCAGCGCCACCGACCAGATCACCGCCCGGCTGCCCACCCGCGAGGAGGCCGAACTGCTGGCCATCCGGCCCGACACGCCGGTCCTGCACCTGCTGCACGTGGCCTACGACGAGCGGCACCGGCCGATCGAGGTGGCCACGGCGACCTGGCCGGGGCCGATGACCGCGCTCACCGAGGAGTACAAGGTCCCCGCAGCCCGGCCGGACCTGCCGATCGACGGTCCCGAGCTGGCCCTGGGCTGAGTCCGGCGACCGCTCAGCCGCCGATCCCGAGCAGGGCGTCGAGCGTGTCGGCGACCAGTGCCGGAGCGCCGGGGTCGGTACCCTCGCCGGACAGCGCCGCCTCGGCCCAGGCGTCCACCGACCGCAGCGCACCGGGCGAGTCGAGATCGTCGGCGAGCCGCTCACGTACCGCCGCCAGCAGCGCCGCCCCGTCCGGGCCGGCGGGCGCCCCGAGCGCCGCCCGCCACCGGGCCAGCCGCTCCTGACCGGCCTTGAGCAGGTCATCGGTCCACTGCCGGTCGGTGCGGTAGTGGTCAGCGAGCAGGGCCAGGCGCAGCGCCATCGGGTCGACCCCGTCGGCCCGCAGCCGGGACGCGAAGACCAGGTTTCCCTTGCTCTTGCTCATCTTCTCGCCGGCCAGCCCGATCATGCCGGCGTGCACGTAGTGGCCGGCGAACGGCCAGTGCCCGGTCAGGACTTCCGCGTGCGCGGCGGACATCTCGTGGTGCGGGAAGACCAGGTCGTTGCCGCCGCCCTGGACGTCGATCCGGTCCCCGAGCAGTTCCAGCGCGATCACCGCGCACTCGATGTGCCAGCCGGGTCGGCCGGGGCCCAGGTCCGCGCCGGGCCAGGACGGCTCGCCGTCGCGTACGCCGCGCCAGAGCAGGGGATCCAGGGGGTCGCGCTTTCCGGCCCGGTCCGGGTCGCCGCCGCGCTCGGCGGACAGTTCCACCATCCGGGTACGGGTCAGGTGCGACTCGTACCCGAACCGGGGCGCGGCGCTGACGTCGAAATACACGTCGCCGGTACCGTCGTCCAGCCGGTACGCGACCCCGTCGCCGAGCAGCCGGGCCACCGTGGCGACGATGGCCGGGATGGACTCCACCGCCCCGACGTAGTGGGTGGGCGGCAGGATCCGCAGCGCCGCCATGTCCTCGCGGAACAGCGCCGTCTCGCGCATCGCGAGCACGACCCAGTCCTCGTGGTCCCGGGCGGCCCGTTCCAGCAGCGGATCGTCGATGTCGGTGACGTTCTGGACGTAGTCGACCCGGTGCCCGGCATCGCGCCACAGCCGGTTGATCAGGTCAAACGTGATCATCGTGGCGGCGTGGCCCAGGTGTGCCGCGTCGTACGGGGTGATCCCGCAGACGTACATGCGGGCCGGGTCCTCGGGGGCGGTGGGGTGCACGCCGTCCCGGGCGCTGTCGAACAGTGCCAGGGTTCGCCCGCCAGGGGGCAGCGGCGGTACCTCCGGGGGCGGCCAGGACTTCATGGGCCCAGCCTAACGAGGCCGGCTCAGACCGGCGGCCAGGGTACGGCGGGCCGGTCCCCGCCCGGCGCCGGGAACCGGCCGGCGGCCAGCAGCGCGTCCACCCGGGTACCGACCCGGGCCACCTCGGTCACGGTCAGGTGCTCGGCCAGCGCCGCGCCCAGCGTGCCGGACAGCTCGGCGCGCAGCTTCCCGAGCACCTCCACGGCCGGGTCCGGCAGCGGCTCCCCGATCCACCCCCACAGGATGGTCCGCAGCTTGTTCTCCACGTGGAAGCACAGGCCGTGGTCCACCCCGTACACGTGTCCGTCCACCGTGGACAGGATGTGGCCGCCCTTGCGGTCGGCGTTGTTCGCCACCACGTCGAACACGGCCAGGTGGGACAGCCGGAGGTCGTCGGCGTGTGCCAGGACGTACGGCGAGCCGTCGCTGTCCTGCGCCGACATGACGCCGTACCAGCCCTCGGGTACCGCGTCCGCCGGTACGAAGCCGAGCAGCTGCTCAGCCTCGTCGGACTCCTCGATCCAGAGCTGGCAGGCGCCCGGGCCCAGCGGCCCGTCCCGCAGCACCGTCGGCGGTACGCACGCCCACCCGGTGGCCTCGGCCAGCAGGTACGCGCTGACCTCCCGCCCGGCGAGGGTACCGTCCGGAAAGTCCCACAACGGCCGCTCCCCGCGGACCGGCTTGTACACGCACCGCGCGCTCACCCCGTCCAGCGTCAGATAGGCCCGCAGCGTCGTGTTCGATGCCTCCACCAGCCGACCCTCCAGCTCAAGGGTGCCCGCGCGCAGCAGTTCCAGCGCGTCGGGCCCGGCGAGTGGAGCCACTAGCGGTGGTAGCCGTTGTGCCGGGGGCACAGATGACCCTTCGGGTCCAGCGGCTGGCCGCACAGCGGGCACGGCGGCCGGCCGGCGGCCACGACCCGACGGGCGCGCTCGATGAAGTCACGCGTCGCCGCCGGGGTCAGCCGGACCCGCAGCCGGTCGAGGTCGGCGGTGTCCTCCTCGGTCGGCTCCTCGTCCTCCTCGGTCTCCCCGGCCGCGATGGCCTCGATGACGACGGTGGTGGTGTCCACGTCGAAGGCCAGGCCGAGGGTACCGACCCGGAACTCCTCGTCCACCGGGGACTCCAGCGGCTCGTTGTCGGGCACCTCGACGACCGCCTCGGGCAGCACCACCCCGAAGCGGCGGTGCGCCTCGCCCAGCAGTTCGTCCAGCTTCTCCGCGAGCAGGGCCACCTGTACCTTCTCCAGGGCCACGCTGACCAGCCGGCCCCCGCCCCGGGCCTGGAGGTAGAAGACCCGCTCACCGGGTGGCCCCACGGTGCCGGCCACGAACCGCTCCGGCGGCTCGAACGCGTACACCTGATGGGTCATGGTGTCGACCCTATCCGAGCGGTACCCGCTCCGTCCGCTTGCGCGGCCGGGCCCGCGCCACCCCCCACGACCGCGTCTGAGCTGTTCCGACGCCGGGTCCGGCGCTTCGCGGGGCGCAGCCCGGACAGGTCGCCGCCGATGTCGTTCGCTCTGAGCAGAAAGGGGCGCAGCGGGGTGTACCGGATGAGCGTGAGCGAGGCGGGGTCGATCACGATGCGCTGGAACACGTCCAGGTGCATACCCAGCGCATCCGCGACGATCGACTTGATCACGTCGCCGTGGCTGCACGCCAACCAGACCGCGTCCGGACCGTGCTGCGCGGTGACCCGGGCGTCCCAGTCGCGTACCGCCGCGACCGCCCGCGCGGACACCTCGGCCATCGACTCGCCCCCGGGAAACCGGGCTCCGCTCGGATGCGCCTGGACGACCTGCCACAGCGGCTGCTTGGCCAGGCTCTTGAGCGGCTGGCCCTCCCACTCGCCGTACCCGCACTCGATCAGCCGGGGCTCGATCTCCGGTACCGCGCCGGGCAGGGCGAGCTCGACGGTCTGCCGGCACCGGATCAGCGGGCTGCTGACCACGGTGGCCAGCGGCACGCCCGCGGCCGACAGCCGCTGGCCCACCGCCAGCGACTGGGCCCGGCCGGACTCGTCCAGCTCGGTCGGCTGGTGCCCGGCCAGGGTGCCGCCGGCGTTGGAGGTGGTCCGGCCGTGCCGGAGGAGGATCAACGTCGCCACGCCAGCCAGGCTACGTGGCGGCCCGGCTTGACGCGGCCCGCTACCTGGCGGAGATGGCGGCCGTGGCCAGCGCCACCAGCAGGGCCACACCGACGAGGACGCGATACCAGACGAAGGTGACGATCGAGTGGCGTACCACGAACCGCAGCAGCCAGGCGATCGACGCGTACGCCACGACGAAGCTGACCGCGGTCCCCACCACCAGCGCCGGTACCCCGACGCTGTCGCCCTTGAGCGCGTCCTTGAGCTCGTACAGTCCGGCGGCCGCCAGGGCCGGGATGCCGAGGAAGAACGAGAGCCGGGTCGCGGTGACCCGGTCCAGGTCCCGCAGCAACCCGACGGAGATGGTGGCGCCGGAGCGGGACACCCCCGGAATCAACGCGATGCACTGGGCGAGCCCGATGATCAGGGCGTCCCGCCAGTTGACCTCCTTCTCACCCACAGGCTGCGCAGCGGGCCGACGATGAAGTGCTTGGCGCCCAGGCCAAGGACGCCGATCGGCAGCGAGCCGAGGATGACGTACCAGCCGAACCGGTAGTCGAAGCCGCGCGCCTCCCGGTTGACCAGGCCCTTGGCGAAGCCACCCACGATGCGCACGATGTCGCGGAAGAAGTAGATGATCGCGGCGATGATCGCGCCGACCTGGATCACCGCGGTGAACCCGGTCACCGACGGGTCGTCGACCTTGAGGTCGAGCAGCTTCTCGGTGATCGTCAGGTGCCCGGTCGAGGACACCGGGAGGAACTCGGTGAGGCCCTCGACGACCCCGAGTACGACCGCTTTCCAGACTTCCACGTCACTCCCCTACGCCCGAACGCTCCAACGCCTGCGCGACCTGGCGCAGGGTCTGCACGCCGGACTCGACGTCGGCCACGAAAAGCGTGACCGACAGTGTGGTGACGCCGGCGGCAGCGTATTCACGCATACGCGCGGCGACCCGGTCAACCGGGCCGAGCAGGCTGGTCCGGTCGATGAACTCCAGCGGTACGGCGGCGGCCGCGTCCCGGTGCCGTTTGGCCAGGTACAGCTCCTGTACCTGGTGGGCGGCGTCGGCGTACCCCATCCGGACGGCGAGCTGGTTGTAGAAGTTCTGGTCCCGGCTGCCCATCCCGCCCACGTACAGGGCGGCGTACCAGCGCACCAGCTCGGCGCAGGCGGCCACGTCCTCGCCCACCACGACCGGTACGGCGGGCACGACGTCGAACCCGTCGAGCGTCGCGCCGGCCCGGGCCCGGCCGGTGGCGATCGAGGTGAGCTGCTCGGCGGCGTACTCGGGGGCGAGGAACACGGCCAGCCAGCCGTCGGCCAGCTCGCCGGCCAGCTCCAGGTTCTTCGGCCCGACGGCGGCCAGGTACGTCGGGATCCGCTTGCGCACCGGGGTGAAGCTCAGCTTGAGTGGCTTGCCCGGACCGTCGGGCAGCGGAAGCGGATAGAACTGGCCGTCGTAGGCGACCCGCTCGCCGGCCACGGCCATCCGCACGATCTCCAGGTACTCGCGGGTGCGCTGGAGGGGCCGGCCGAACCGTACCCCGTGCCAGCCCTCGGACACCTGCGGCCCGGAGATCCCCAGGCCCAGCCGGAACCGGCCGCCGGACAGGGTGTCCAGGGTCGCCGCGGTCATCGCCGTCATGGCCGGGGTACGCGCCGGGATCTGCATCACCGCGCTCCCGACGTCGATCCGCTGGGTCTGCCCGGCGATCCAGGACAGCATCGTCACCGAGTCCGACCCGTACGCCTCGGCGGCCCATACGACCGCGTATCCGAGCCGGTCCGCCTCCTGGGCGAGCGCCAGATGGTCGGCGGGCGTGGTCCACGCCGTCTGGTATCCGAGACTGAGCCCCAACCGCATGCTGTCCCCCTGACGCGAGCCGACCGGAGGGGTAAGCCTACCGGTGGGTAACCCAGGAGCGTCACCCGGCGGGACCGGTCGGCGGCGGGGCGTCCCCCCGGGCCGAGCGACACGCCGGTAGTTTCACGTTCCATGCAGCAGCGACCGCTCGGCCGCGCCGGACTCCTGGTGTCCCGGCTGGCGCTCGGCACCATGACCTGGGGCCGGGACACCGCGTCGGACGACGCTGCCGCCCAGCTCAAGACGTTCGTCGAGGCCGGTGGCAACCTGCTGGACACCGCTGACGTGTACGGCGACGGCGACGCCGAGTCGGTCCTCGGCACGCTGCTGTCGGGCGTGGTGGACCGCTCGGACGTGCTGATCGCGACCAAGGCCGGGTTGCGGCCGGCCCGGGAACGGCGCCGGGACACCTCGCGTGGGCACCTGCTGCGCAGCCTGGATGCCTCGCTCCACCGGCTCGGCGTGGACCACGTCGATCTATGGCAGGTGCACGGGTACGACCCGGCGACGCCGCTGGAGGAGACGCTCTCGGCACTGGACTTCGCGGTCAGCTCGGGCCGCGCCCGGTACGTGGGCGTGTCCAACTTCGCCGGCTGGGAGACCGCGCGGGCGGCCACCTGGCAGGCCGCCTGGCCGGGCCGGGCCCCGCTGGTCTGCGCCCAGGTGGAGTACTCGCTGCTGGAACGGGGCATCGAGCGCGAGGTGCTGCCCGCGTGCGCGGCGCTCGGGCTGGGCGTACTGCCGTGGTCACCGCTCGGGCGCGGGGTGCTGACCGGCAAGTACCGGCACGGCCGGCCGGCCGACTCCCGGGCCGCGTCACCGCACTTCGAGCTGTTCGTCACCCGGTACCTGGACCCGCGCAGCTCGGCGATCGTCGAGTCGGTGGTCACCGCCGCCGACGGGCTCGGGGTGTCCGCGCTGGAGGTCGCTCTGGCCTGGGTACGCGACCGGCCCGGTGTGGTGGCGCCGATCCTGGGCGCCCGTACCGTCGGGCAGCTCCTCGGTGCCCTGCAGGTGGAGGAGATCACGCTGCCCCGGGAGATCAGCCGGGCGCTGGACGATGTGTCCGCGATCGAGTGCGGTTATCCGGAACGGCAGGGTTGATGCGGCCCGGAACCCGGAGGATTATCCAGTAATGGACTACGAATACGCGCCGCTGCGGTTACCAGCCAATGTCGATCGGTTGACCGCCACGGCGCAACTTGTCATCCAGGCAGAGTTCGCGGGCTGGGAGCTGGCCCGCGTCCAGCTTTTCCGGGACGGTACCCGGAAAGTGTTGCTGCGGCGCCCGGTGACCCGGTCGCCGCAGCCCTCGTTCTCGTATTGAGCTGACCGCTAGGATGTCGCCTCGGCCTCGTCGAGGTCGCTGTACGGGTGCTCGTCGAGCCGGCCGACGAGCCGGTCACCGGTGCCGATGGTGAACGGACCGGATCCGTCGGTTTCGTCGTAGGCGTCCAGGTCCAGTGCGGACCCGACCTCGGCCACCGTCACGATGCCGTCCAGCGGCTCCAACTCGGGAATGTCCAGCGCACCGAGCGCGCCGTCGCCGCTCTGCAGCAGCTCCAGGACCGCCTCGCTGACCGACTCGACCGGCTCGGCGGCCAGCCCGTCGGCGCTCGGCGCGGTCCGCCGGGCCGCCTCGGCCACCCGGATCAGCGCACCGACGCTGGGTACCCGGTAGTCGCGGCGCTGGCGTACCGACACCACGTGCGGGTACGGGTCCTCCGGGCCCTCCTCGTCCTCCTCGGTGAGCCCGACCCCGAACTGCCGGTCGGCCTCGTCCGGGTCGATCGCGTCGACGTCCCACGGTGTCACCTCACCGAACGCGTCGAGCAGCAGCTCGTCGTACTCGTACGAGGCGTTGTTCAACTCGACGTAGGCCCGCCAGACGCCGTCGTCGTCGATGCGCCCCTCGGCCGACTTCACCGCGGCGAGGTGCGCCCGCGCCGCCGCCACCACCTTCTCCAAAGCGGCGTCGAGCTGGGCGAACTGGTCGTCGGACATGGGTACGCACCCCCGGGGGTCAGCAGCGGGCCAGGAACCGGTCGAGAACTCGCACGCCGAACTGTAGTCCCTCCACCGGGACACGCTCGTCAATGCCATGGAACAACGCGGCGAAGTTCAGGTCCGGTGGCAGCCGGAGCGGGGCGAAGCCGAAACAGCGGATGCCCAGCCGCTGGAACGACTTCGCATCCGTACCCCCGGAAAGCATGTAGGGGACCGTCCGCGCGCCCGGATCGGTGGCCTTGAGCGCCGCGGTCATCGCGTCCACCAGCGGCCCGTCGAAGCTGGTCTCCAGCGCCGGCTGGTGCTGGATCGCCTCGATCGAAAGGTCCGGTCCGATCAGCGCGCGCAACTGGGTCATGAACTCCTCGGCCCGTCCCGGCAGGGTGCGGCAGTCGATCGTCGCGCTGGCCCGGCTGGGGATGACGTTCTCCTTGTACCCGGCCATCAGCCGGGTCGGGTTGGCCGTGTTGCGGATCGTCGCCGCGACGAACGCCGCGACCGGGCCCAGCTTGCCGATGGCGGCCTCCGGGTCGTCCGGGTCCAGGGCGATCCCGAGGGCCTGGCTGACCTCGCCGAGCATCGCCCGTACCGTCGGCGTCACCTCGGTCGGGAAGCGGTGCCGGCCGACCCGGGCGACCGCCTCGGCGAGCGCGGTGACCGCGTTGTCCTCGTTGATCAGCGACCCGTGACCGGGCCGGCCCCGGGCGGTCAGCCGGAGCCAGTCCATCCCCTTCTCCGCGGTCTGGATCAGGTAGAACCGCAGGTCGTCACTGACCGTGAAGGAGTACCCGCCGACCTCGCCGATCGCCTCCGTGCACCCCTCGAACAGGTCGGGGTGCTGATCGACGAGGAACCGGGCGCCGTACGTGCCGCCGGCCTCCTCGTCAGCGGTGAAGCACAGCACCAGGTCACGGGGCGGGCGTACGCCGCGCCGGCGCCAGTCCCGCACCACGGCGAGCACCATCGCGTCGAAGTCCTTCATGTCCACGGCGCCGCGACCCCAGAGGTAACCGTCGCGCAGCTCGCCGGAGAACGGGTGCACCGACCACTCGCTCGGATCCGCCGGTACCACGTCCAGGTGCCCGTGGACGAGCAGCGCCTCCCGACCCGGGTCGGTGCCCTCGAACCGGGCCACGACGCTGGTCCGACCGGGCGCGGACTCCCGGATCTGCGGTTCCAGGCCGACCTCGGCCAGCTTGGCGGCGACGTACTCGG
>VAXX01000219.1 GCA_005885115.1 Actinomycetota bacterium
TTTCCGGGTAGTTACCACCCGGCGGATGCGAGCTGTCCGGTATGCGGTGACCGGCTACCACTCGTCTGCGTCGTCCGTCTGGTCAGCACCTGGTTCGTCGGCGGAGCGTACCCGGCGGGCCTTGCGCGCGGCCAGGCGTTCGGCCGCCGAGGCCCGGGTCTGGGTTTCCGCCAGCCGGTAGTCGGTGCCCCGGTTGCCCGGGGTGAACTCGTGCCCGGCGTACACGGTCGGCTGCCAGTCGAACTCGCGGTCACCGATCCGGACCGGAGCGCCGGGCTCGGCACCCGCCTTGGCCAGCGCCTCCTCGACACCGAGCCGGGCCAGCCGGTCGGCGAGGTAGCCGATCGCCTCGTCGTTGGCGAAGTTGGTCTGGCGTACCCAGCGCTCGGGCCGGGCGCCCCGGACCACGTACACGTCGTCCTCCACCGCCACGGTGAACCCGGTGTCGTCGACCGCCCCGGGACGGATGACGATCCGGGTCGCCTCCGGCGGCGGCTGGGCGGCCCGGTGCTCGCGTACCACCCGGGCCAGCGCGTACGTCAGCTCCTTGAGCCCCTCGTGGGTGGCCGCGCTGACCTCGAACACTGGCCATCCGCGCGCTTCGATGTCTTCGCGGACGAGCGAGGCCAGCTCCCGCCCGTCCGGTACGTCGATCTTGTTCAGTACGACCAGCCGGGGCCGGTCCGCGAGCCCGCCGTACGCCGTCAGCTCCGCCTCGATCGCGTCGATGTCGCTGACCGGGTCCCGGCCGGGATCCAGGGTCGCGGTGTCGACCACGTGCACGAGGACCGCGGTGCGCTCGATGTGCCGCAGGAACGCCAGGCCCAGCCCCTTGCCGGTGGCCGCCCCGGGGATCAGCCCCGGTACGTCGGCGATGGTGAACGTGTCATCGCCGACCTGGACGACGCCGAGGTTGGGTACCAGCGTGGTGAACGGGTAGTCGGCGATCTTCGGTCGGGCGGCGGAGAGCACCGAAATCAGCGACGACTTGCCCGCGCTCGGGAACCCGACCAGGCCGACGTCGGCGACGCTCTTGAGTTCCAGGACCACCTCGAGTTGCTCGCCGGGCTCGCCGAACTCGGCGAAGCCGGGCGCCTTGCGCCGCGAGTTGGCCAACGTGGCGTTGCCCCGCCCGCCCCGGCCGCCGTGGGCGACCACGAAGGTGGTACCGGCGCCGACGAGATCGGCGAGCACCTCGCCGTCGGGCGTCTGTACCACGGTCCCGTCCGGTACCCGCAGCACCAGGTCCGTACCGTCGGCCCCGTCCCGGTTGTTGCCCTGCCCGCCCTTGCCGTTGCCGGCCTTGACGTGCGGCCGGAAGTGGAAGTCCAGCAGCGTGTGTACGCCCGGATCGACGACCAGCGTGACGTCCCCGCCGGGCCCGCCGTCACCACCGTCCGGGCCGCCGAACGGCCTGAACTTCTCCCGCAGGATCGACGCGCAGCCGTGCCCACCGTCGCCCGCCTGTACGTACAGCACGACGCGATCGACGAAGGTGGTCACCAGGAACTCCGAAAAGACGTCGGGCCGGCGGGGCGGGTGCCCGGCCGGCCCGAAAGGCGAGCCGCTACCGCGGAATGATGTTGACGACCTTGCGGCCGCGCTTGGTGCCGAACTGGACCGCGCCTGCCGCCAGGGCGAACAGCGTGTCGTCGCCGCCCCGGCCGACCAGGTCGCCCGGGTGGAACTTGGTGCCCCGCTGCCGGATCAGGATCTCGCCGGCGCTGACGACCTGCCCGCCGAACCGCTTGACGCCCAGCCGCTGGGCGTTGGAGTCGCGGCCGTTACGCGAGCTGGACGCTCCCTTTTTGTGAGCCATCGCTGACGCCTACTTCCCGGTCGAGATGCCGGTCACCTTGACCTGGGTCAGCGGCTGGCGGTGACCCTGGCGCTTGTGGTATCCGGTCTTGTTCTTGAACTTGTGGATGCGGATCTTCGGACCCTTGGTGTGCGCGACGACCTCACCGGTCACCGCGACCTTGGCCAGCTTCGCCGCGTCGGTGACGAGGTCGGGGCCGTCAACCACCAGTACGGCCGACAGCGATACCGCGTCGCCGGGGGCTCCCACGAGCTTCTCGACCTCGATCACGTCGCCCTCGGCGACCTTGTACTGCTTGCCGCCGGTCTTGACGATCGCGTACATCGGACGCGGACTCCTGTCTTGCTGCGGGCGGATGGACCGTGGTGGGCGGCACCCTTCAGGGTGCGACGCACGACAACCGGGCACACGAGGAGTGCACCGAGGGACAAGCGTACGTCATCGAGCGCGGCCGCCCCAAATCGGGGTCACTGGCACAGCGCGGTGAGCGGGCTGATCGCCGCCGTGACCTGCCGGGCGATCGCGGCGAGGTCGTTGATCGACCGTACCCCCAGCAACAGGGCCTGATCGAAGGCCAGCCGGTCGAGGTTGTCGCTGGCCTGCACCACCGCGGCGGCCAGGTCCGGGTCCGGCGCCGCGTGGCCGGTGAGCCACAGCTCGAAGGCCAGGTCGGTCAGCCGGGCCCGGGCGGCGAGGCTGGACCGGTCGACCCCGCTCGGGTCGCCGGCCACCTCGCGGTCGAACAGGGCGCCGAGGTCGCCGCCGAACTTCATCGCGGCGTCCGACAGCACCTCGCTGAGCGCGTCGCACACCTGCGAGCTGTCGGTCAGCAGCCGGCCGGCGAAGACCGGTCCGGTACCGGTGGGGAACGCCGGTGCGCATCCGGCGATCAGGACGGCGAGCGCCGCCCCCAGAGCCAAGGCAACGAGTCGGCGTCGCATCGCCACTCCCCACGGTCCCGTCGCCGCCGTGCGGCGGCGAGATCAGCGGGTGCGACGCCGCCCTCCCCGGCGGGTACGCCGCCGTCCTTCGCCGAACCCTTGTTCGTCCCCTTCTACCCCGTTTGACGCCTCGTCAACCCCGTCGTCGTCCAGCGCCGGTACCAGCGCCAGCCCGGGCGGCTCGGGGACGTCGAGACCATCGGTACCGTCGAGGTCCTCGGTCTCGTCCAGCACGACGGCCGTGGAGCGGCGCCGGCGCCGGCCCGGGCCCTCGACCGGGGCGGCCGCGACGGCGGCCACCGCCTTGACGGAGGCCGGCTTGCGCTCCGGTACAGGCTCGGTGTGGATCAGCAGGCCACGGCCCTTGCAGTGCTCGCAGGTCTCGCTGAACGCCTCCAGCAGCCCCTGGCCGATCCGCTTGCGGGTCATCTGGACCAGACCCAGCGAGGTGATCTCGGTGACCTGGTGCTTGGTCCGGTCCCGGCCCAGGCACTCGGTCAGCCGGCGCAGCACCAGCTCCCGGTTGGACTCCAGCACCATGTCGATGAAGTCGATGACGACGATCCCGCCGAGGTCCCGCAGCCGGAGCTGGCGGACGATCTCCTCGGCCGCCTCCAGGTTGTTGCGGGTGACGGTTTCCTCGAGGTTGCCGCCGGAACCGGTGTACTTGCCGGTGTTGACGTCGATGACGCGGTCCAGCCCCTTGAAGATCTGCTCGTCGACGCGCCGCTCGGTGAACAGGTCCCCCGGACCGGCGTACCGGTGCAGCCGGTCCAGCAGGTCCGGCGAGACGTGCTTGAGGTACATCTCGACCTGGTCGTACGCGTCGGAACCCTGGATCACCAGCTCCCGGAAGTCCTCGTTGAACAGGTCCCGGACGACCCGGATGACCAGGTCGGGCTCCTCGTACAGCAGCACCGGCGCGCCGCCCTCCGCGGCCTTGGCCTGGATGTCCTCCCACTGCGCCTGCAGCCGGTGCACGTCGCGGGTCAGCTCGTCCTCGGTCGCGCCCTCGGCGGCGGTCCGGACGATCACGCCGGCACCGTCGGGTACCAGCGCCTTGAGCACGTCGCGCAGCCGTCGCCGCTCGGTGTCGGGCAGCTTGCGGCTGATCCCGGAGGCATTGCCGTGCGGGACGTACACCAGGTGCCGGCCGGACAGGGCGATGTGGCTGGTCAGCCGGGCGCCCTTGTGGCCGATCGGGTCCTTGGTCACCTGTACCAGCACCGAGTCGCCGGACTTGAGCGCCTGCTCGATCGAGCGGGCGCGGCCCTCCAGGCCGCTGACGTCCCAGTTGACCTCGCCGGCGTACAGGACGGCGTTGCGGCCCCGGCCGATGTCGGTGGCCCGGGTCACGTAGTGCTCCACGAGCACCCGGTCCTCGAGCACCGCGATCTGGGTACGGTCGCCCTTCTGGCGTACCACCATGGTCCGGTCGACCGCCTCGCGGCGGGCCAGGAACTCGGACTCGGACAGGATCGGCGGTCGGGTCCGGCGCTGTTCGCGGCCGTCCCGCCGGCGCTGGCGCTTGGCCTCCAGCCGGGTCGAGCCGGATACCCCCTGCACCTCGTCGCGGGCCGCGCGCGGCTGGCGCACCTTGACCACGGTGACCACGCCGTCCTCGGCGGCGTCCGCCTCGCCGGCCGCGCCGCTGCGCCGGCGCCGGCGGCGCCGCCGGGTGACCGGTTCGTCGGCCTCGGCCTCCTCGGCTTCGGCCGGCTCCTCCGCCTCGGCGGTCTCCTCGGCGTCGTCCTCACCCACGCCCCGGCCCCGGCCGCGGCCGCGCCGGCCCCGCCGGCGACGGCGGGCGGCGGGGGAGTCGTCGTCTTCGTCCTCGTCGGCGGCCTCGGCGTCGGGTTCGGCCGCCGCGACCTCCTCGACCGGCTCGGCGGCCTTGCGGGCGCGCCGGGTGCGTCGGGCCACCGGCTCGTCCGCCGACGCCGGTTCGGCGGCTGGCTCGACCGGCACCTCCGGCGCCACGAACAGGACCGTCGCGGCGGCCGGTGCCCGGCGGCGCCGGGAGGGGGCGGGCTCCTCGCCAGCCGGTGCGGCCTCGTCGACCACCGTCTCGGGTGGGGCCGCGGCGCGCCGGCGGCGGGTCGGTGCGGGTTCCACCTGCTCTGTGGCGGACTCGCCGCTTTCGGGGCTTGCGGTGGCCTTTCGACGGGTACGCCGTGCCGGCGCCTCCCCCTCGGCCTCGGTCGGTGGTACTCGACGGGTACGGGTACGCCGTACCGGTGTCTCATCTGTGGGGGTCTGCTCAACCGGCGTGCCGGTCCGATCGTCCCCCGTCGGCTCGTTCTCGAGCATCCGGACGTTCTCCAGTTCTGGCTCCCCGGGCGCGTCGAACGCAGCCACGCAGGGACGCCTCATGCTATTCGGTGCCGCGCGTTACGCGGCACACCGTTTGTCGGTGCCGGTACCTGCTGGTACCTCGGCGCCACACGGGAGCGCGGCGCCGAAAGTCTGCCCATCCCGCCTATCCGGGCGGAGCTCCGATGACCGCTCCGGTCCGGTCGGCCAGCAGGGGATCAACGATCTCCCCCTGCTCGGTCAACGTACCCTGAGCCAGCCGGGTGGCCCGTGGGGGTTCCGCCGGCTCCAGGCCGGCCACCACACGCAGGCCGGACAGGACGTCATCGGGTCGTACGGACGGGGTCACCTGCCGTATGACTACGTCGAGTATCGCACACGGCAGCCCGTCAACCCCGGAGGGTGCGTCGAGGACCCCGATCCGGGCCACCGCGGCCCGCGCGTCGAACCGGCGCCAGCCCTGCTTGGTCAGCCGCTCCACCGGTACCTCGGCGGCGCTGTCGAACCCGGTCACCGCAGCGCTGAGCTGCGCGTTCTCCACCCCGGGCAGCTCGATCCGCCAGTGTGAGGCGTCGATCCGGTCGGCCAGGCTGCCCGCCGTGGCGACCACGGCGTCCAGCACGTCCAGCCCCGGCGACAGGGCCGCGTCGAGTGCGCGTACCAGCTCGTCCGGATCGACCTCGGCCCGCAGGGCGATCTCCAGGTACTCGGCTTCGCTGGCCGTACCGGTCGGGGCGGCGCTGGCGTACGAGATCTTCGGGTGCGGGGTGAAGCCCTGGGAGTACGCGATGGGTACCCGCGCCCGCTGGAGCGCCCGCTCGAAGGCGCGCGCGAAGTCCCGGTGCGAGGTGAACCGCAGCGGGCCCCGCTTGGCGTACCGGAGCCGGATCCGCTGGACGACCGGCGCCTGGCCACCGGGGGGCTGGTTCCTGGTCATACCGGCGTCACGGGGAGCAGCTTGCGTCCGGTGGGACCGATCTGGATCTCGGTGTCCATGCTCGGGCAGACGCCGCAGTCGAAGCACGGGGTCCACCGGCAGTCGTCCTGCTCGTACTCCGACAGCGAGTCCTGCCAGTCCTGCCACAGCCAGTCCTTGTCCAGCCCGGAGTCCAGGTGGTCCCAGGGCAGCACTTCGAGCTGGTCCCGCTCGCGCGTGGTGTACCAGTCCAGGTCCACGCCGACGTCGGCACAGGCGCGTACCCATCGTTCGTAGGAGAAATGCTCGCTCCAGCCGTCGAAGCGGCCGCCCTGCTCCCAGACCCGGCGGATCACCGCGCTCACCCGCCGGTCCCCCCGGGAGAGCAGGCCCTCGATCAGCGAGGGCTGCCCGTCGTGGTACCGGTAGCCGATCGCCCGGCCCAGCGACCGGTCCGCGTTGATCGCCTGCTTGAGCAGGCGCAGCCGGTGGTCGATGACCTCCGGAGAGGACATCGCGGCCCACTGGAACGGGGTGTGCGGCTTGGGGACGAACCCGCCGATCGAGACGGTACAGCGGATGTCCTTGGACCCGGTCGCGGCCCGACCCGCCTTGATCACCTCGTGGGCGAGCCGGGCGATCTGCACCACGTCCTCGTCGGTCTCGGTGGGCAGGCCGCACATGACAGGTCCTCCTCGGTCACCATCTTGTTGATGACCTTGCGGATCCGCTCGGAGCCGCCCTCCGGCGCGAACGTCAGACCGGTCCGGCGCCCGTTGCGGGACAGCTCCTCGGCCAGGGTGATGTTGAACGCGTCAACCCGGGTACTGGGCAGCGAGAGCGAGACGTTGGTGCCCTCGTACCGCTCGGCCAGGCCCGAGCAGATGTCGCCGATCTCGGAGTGGTCGGCGCTGGACAGCGAGAGCAGGCCCACCTCGGTGAACCCGGAGAACTCCAGTCCCTCCTTGACCATCTGGCCGACGGTGGTGATGGACCGTTCCCGGACCGGCCGGGTGATCATGCCCGCCTGGCAGAACCGGCAGCCCCGGGTGCAGCCGCGGAAGATCTCCACGGCGTACCGCTCGTGGACCGTCTCGGCCAGCGGTACCAGCGGCTTCTTCGGGTACGGCCAGGCGTCCAGGTCCATCGTGGTGCGCTTGTGCACCCGGAACGGTACGTCCGGCCGGTTGGGTACCACCCGCTGGATCCGTCCGTCGGGCAGGTAATCGACGTCGTAGAACCGCGGCACGTACACCGATTCCGTGCGAGCCAGCCGCAGGAGCAGTTCGTCACGGCCGCCCGGGGAGCCGTCCCGCTTCCACGCCCGGACGATGTCGGTGATCTCCAGGACGGCTTCCTCGCCGTCGCCGAGGACGGCGGCGTCGATGAAGTCGGCGATCGGCTCCGGGTTGAACGCGGCGTGCCCGCCGGCCACCACGACCGGATGGGTGTCGTCGCGCTCGGCGCTGGCCAGCGGGATCCCGGCCAGGTCCAGCGCGGTCAGCAGGTTCGTGTACCCGAGCTCGGTGGCGAACGAGACGCCGAACAGGTCGAAGGCGCGTACCGGCCGGTGGGCGTCGACGGTGAACTGCGGTACGCCGTGCTCGCGCATCAGCTTCTCAAGGTCCGGCCACACGGCGTAGGTACGCTCGGCGAGCACGTCGGCCCGCTCGTTGAGCACCTCGTAGAGGATCTGCACGCCCTGGTTGGGCAGCCCCACCTCGTACGCGTCCGGGTACATCAGCGCCCATCGCACGACGGCCGCGTCCCAGTCCTTGACGACCGCGCCCAGCTCCCCGCCCACGTACTGGATCGGCTTGCTGACCTTGGGCAGGAGGGCTTCGAGCTGGGGCCACACGCTCCGCATGACTGTCGAGCCTACCCGGCGGCCAACTTCTCCCGGCTGGCGTACCGGTCGACGTACTCCTGGCCGGACATCCGCCGGATGTGGCTCATGATGTCGTCGGTGATCTCGCGCAGCACCTTGGGGTTGCGCGCGGCCGGTTCCGCGTAGTGCAGCGGCGCACCGACCCGTACCCCCAGGGTGTGGCCGAGCCGGGGCAGCGGCCGGCCGATCGGCTGGACCCGGTCGGTGCCGATCATGGCGACCGGGATGACCGGTACGCCCGCCTCCAGGACGATCCGGGCGATGCCGGTGTGGCCCCGGTACATCCGGCCGTCCGGGGAGCGGGTGCCCTCCGGGTATATGCCGAACAGCCCACCCTCCTTGAGGACGGCCAGGGCGATCTCCAGCGCGTTGAGGGCCGCGTGCCCGTTACCGCGCTCGATGGGTATCTGCCGGATCCCCCGCATGAAGGCCGCGGTGACCCGCCCCTTGAGCCCGTCGCCGGCGAAGTACTCGGCCTTGGCCCAGAAAGTGATCTCGCGGGGCGCGACGATCGGCAGGAACAGCGAGTCGCAGACGGACAGGTGGTTGCTGGCCAGGATCGCCGGGCCGGTCTTCGGGATGTGCTCAAGGCCCGAGGTCCACGGCCGCCACAGGCCCCGGGCGAGGGGCGCCACGGTGTGACGGCCGAGGGTGTAGAGCCTGGACAAACCCATCCTCCGGTACCAGCGAAGATCGCCCCTGAACCGTACCCGACGCCGTCAGGCGGTACGCGCGACGGTTACCCGTACCTCCTCGCCGTCGCCGGCCTCACCCGAGAACCCGTCGGCGGCCCCGAAGGCCACCCCGGTCGCGAGCGTCTCGGCGGCCACGAAGTCGCGGTGCGCCCGCACCGCCGCGACCACCTCGGGGCTCGCGTCGACGGTGACCGTGATCCGGTCGGTGACGTCCAGGCCGGCCTCGCGGCGGGCCTGCTGCACCACCCGGACCACGTCGCGGGCCAGCCCCTCGGCGGCCAGTTCGGGGGTGACCGTGGTGTCGAGGACGACGACGCCCCCGGGCAGCGGCGCGGACCGGTCCACGTCGGCCGCGACGAGCTTGAGCTCGTACTCGCCCTCCCGCAGCTCGACCCCGCCGGCGCTGACCACGTTGTCCGTGACCGACCAGTCGCCGGCCTTGACCGCCTTGATGACCTGCTGTACCTGGCCGCCCAGGCGCGGTCCGAGGACCCGGGGCACCACGGTCAGCACCGGCTCGCAGTAGCCGCCGAGGTCGGCGGTGAACTCCACCGACTTGACGTTGACCTCGTCGGCGACCAGATCGGCGTACGGCCGCAGCCGCTGCGCGTCCGGGGTGGCCACGGTGAGCGAGGCGAGGGGCAGCCGGACCCGCAGCCCGCGCGCCTTTCGCAGGGACAGCGCCGCCGAGCACACCTCCCGTACCGCGTCCATGTCCGCCACCAGCTCCCGGTCGGCGGGGAACTCGTCGGACGCCGGCCAGTCGCTCAGGTGTACCGACCGTCCGCCGGTCAGGCCCCGCCAGATCTCCTCCGCCGTCATCGGGGCCAGCGGCGCGACCACCCGGGACAGCGTTTCGAGCACCGTGTAGAGCGTGTCGAACGCCGCCCGGTCGCCGGACCAGAACCGGTCCCGCGACCGCCGCACATACCAGTTGGTCAGCGCGTCGAGATATCCGCGCACGCTCGCGCAGGCACCCGAGATGTCGTACCCGTCCAACTGGCCGGTGACCGTCTCGAGCAGTTCCCTGGTCTTCGCCAACACGTAGCGGTCGAGCAGGTGCGCCGACCGGAGCCGGCGGCCCGCCGAGTACGACTCCGCGTTGGCGTACAGCGAGAAGAAGTACCAGACGTTCCACAGCGGCAGCAGCACGTGGCGTACCGCGTCGCGGATCCCCGCCTCGGTGACCGCCATGTCGCCACCGCGCAGCACCGGCGAGGACATCAGCATCCAGCGCATCCCGTCCGACCCGTACACGTCGAACATCTCGTACACGTCGGGGTAGTTGCGCAGGCTCTTGGACATCTTCCGGTTGTCCGAGCCGAGCAGGATCCCGTGTACCACCGCGGTGCGGAACGCCGGCCGGTCGAACAGCGCCGTCGCCAGCACGTGCATGGTGTAGAACCAGCCGCGTACCTGCCCGATGTACTCCACGATGAAGTCGCCCGGGTAGTGGCTGTCGAACCACTGCCGGTTCTCGAACGGGTAGTGCACCTGGGCGAAGGGCATCGAGCCGGACTCGAACCAGCAGTCCAGTACCTCGGGTACCCGGCGCATGGTCGAGCGCCCGGTCGGGTCGTCCGGGTTGGGCCGGGTCAGGTTGTCGATCCCGGGCCGGTGCAGGTCGTCCACCCGTACCCCGAAGTCCTTCTCCAGTTCGGCGAGCGAACCGTAGACATCGACCCGCGGGTAGGTCGGGTCGTCGGACTTCCACACCGGGATCGGCGAGCCCCAGAACCGGTTGCGGCTGATCGACCAGTCCCGCGCGTTGGCCAGCCACTTGCCGAACGAGCCGTCCCTGATGTGCCCGGGTATCCAGCTGATCTCCTGGTTCAGCTCGACCATCCGGTCCTTGAACCTGCTGACCGCGACGAACCAGGAGGACACCGCCTTGTACACCAGCGGGGTGTCGCAGCGCCAGCAGTGCGGGTACGAGTGGTTGTACGAGTCCAGCCGCACCACCACGCCGGCCTCGCGAAGGTCCCGGATCACCGGCTTGTTGGCCTCGAAGACCTGCAGCCCCTCGTAGTCGGGGACCAGCGCGGTGAACTTCGTGTGGTCGTCGACAGTGACGACGGTGGGGATCCCGGCCGCGTTGCACGCGTTCTGGTCGTCCTCACCGAACGCCGGAGCCATGTGTACGACGCCGGTGCCGTCCTCGGTCGTCACGAAGTCACCGGAGAGCACCTGGAACGCGTTGGGCGTATCGGCGAGGAAGTCGAACAGCGGCGTGTACCGGCGCCCGACCAGCTCGCTGCCGGGCATCGTCCCGACCCGGGTCCACCCGTCCAGTTCCCGTTCGTAGGCGGGAACCCGGGCCGCGCCCAGGACGACCTTCTCGCCGTCCCGCTCGAAGACCGCGTACTCGATGTCCGGCCCGACCGCCACGGCCAGGTTGGACGGCAGGGTCCAGGGCGTGGTGGTCCACACCCACAACCGCTCGCCGCTGTCCAGCCGCAGGGCCACCGTCAACGCCGGGTCCTGCCGGTCGCGGTACACGTCGTCCATCCGGGTCTCGGTGTTGGACAGCGGCGTCTCGCACCGCCAGCAGTACGCCAGCACCCGGAAGCCCTCGTACACCAACCCCTTGTCGTACAAGGTCTTGAACGCCCACAGGACGCTCTCCATGTAGTCGGTGTCCAGGGTCTTGTAGTCGTTGGCGAAGTCCACCCAGCGGGCCTGCCGGGTCACGTACCGCTCCCAGTCCTGGGTGTAGCGCAGCACCGAGGCGCGGCAGGCGTCGTTGAACCGGTCCACGCCCAGTTCGAGGATCTCCGCCTTGGTGGACAGGCCGAGCTGCTTCTCGGCTTCGACCTCGGCCGGCAGCCCGTGGCAGTCCCAGCCGAACCGGCGCTCCACCCGACGCCCGCGCATCGTCTGGTACCGCGGCACCACGTCCTTGACGTACCCGGTCAGCAGGTGGCCGTAGTGCGGCAGGCCGTTGGCGAAGGGCGGGCCGTCGTAGAAGACATATTCATTTGTACCGGCAGCCCGCTGCTCAACACTGGCCACGAAGGTCTTGTCCGCCGCCCAGTGGTCCAGCACACCGCGCTCGACCGCGGGCAGGTCCGGACTCGCCGGTACCCCGGGGGTCGGGGCGTTCTTCGGATACACC
>VAXX01000220.1 GCA_005885115.1 Actinomycetota bacterium
AGTAGATCTGCCCGGTGGTGACGTTGGCCTTCTGCGACAGGTCCCGGTCGAGGAACCGCTCGTAGTGCCCGACGTCCAGGTCGGTCTCGGCGCCGTCCTCGGTGACGAACACCTCGCCGTGCTGGAATGGGTTCATCGTCCCGGGGTCGACGTTGAGGTACGGGTCGAGCTTCTGCATGACCACCCGCAGTCCCCGCGCGGTCAGCAGGTTACCCAGGCTGGAGGCGGTCAGCCCCTTGCCCAGGGAGGAGGCCACGCCTCCGGTGACGAAGATGTGCTTGGTCATCCGTGCCGAAGGGGTCAAGGCCCTGCTCCCGTGATCGTCGCCGGTTGCTCAGGTGGCGCGCTCACGTCGGCGCGGGGTTGCCGCGACCGCCTGGAGATCACGCGATCCACGGGATTTCACGCTAACACGTCGCCGGTCGTGGCGGCCGGTGGACTCGCCGCCATCGCCGGCGCCGGGTCCACCCGGTCCGGGCGGCGCGGGCTGGGCGGCAGGTCCGAGGTGAGGTCGGCCACGATGGCCGCCGCGGCGTCGTCCACGGGCGCGCCGCCATTGCCGGGGGTACGGTCATCGGCATGGTCGAGGACCCGTAGCGCGGCCAGGCAGGCGAGCGGTACGGCGGTGGCGGCGGCCGCCCCGGCGACCATGAACCCGGCGCCGTCCAGCCCACCGGCGATCAACCCGGCGACCCCGGTGCCGATCAGTCCGGCCCGGACGGCCGGGTACAGGCCGAAGACCCGCTTGAGCCCGCCCCACGGGCGGAGCAGGACGAACATCAGCAGCAGGCCGGAGCCGAGCACCACGAGCGTCAGCGGGCTGTCGGCGGAGTTGACCACGTTGGCGGCGCCGGTACGGTGGATCGCCGCCACCCCGGTACCGTCCTGCGCCTCGGCCAGGAACCGGCCGAGGCTCCCCCGCTCGCCGGGCGGGCGTACCACGTCGAGCAGGGCGAAGCCGGCGGTGACCGCGAGCCCGGTGAGCACCGCCCAGGCCAGCCGCGCGAAGGTGAGGAACCCGCCGGTGCACATCGCGGCGGCCAGGCATACCCCGGCGGTCAGGGCGACGGCCCCGCCCGCGTTGGCACCCAGGTACGGGCTGCCGACCAGGACCACGCCGACCCCGCCGACGACCGAGATCACCACCGGTCGCCAGCGCCGCCGGAACCGCTGCCCCAGCCACCCGGCCACCAGCAGGATCCCGGCGAGCAGCAGACCGAGCCCGACGGTACCCACGCCGGCGTACCGGCCGCCCTCCAGCGCCGAGTACCCGACCACGCCGTTGAGCTGGAGCCGGGCCCCGGTCAGGACGTCCACGCCGACGATCGTCGCGATGATCCCGGCGACGGTACCCAGCGGGCCGAGCGCGCCCCGCCGCCACGGCCCGTACACCACGGTGGCGGTCAACCCGGCGACCACGGCCAGGGTCACCGCGGCGAACAACGCACCGGCCAGGTCGATCCGCCACCACGGCACCACGTCGGTGACCTGGGCCGCAGGCAGGGTCAGGGAGACGGCGACGAGCGCGACCTCCAGCAGCCGGACCAGCCGGGCCGGGATCGGCGGCGGTGCGGCCGGCCCGGCGTACCGGCGGGCCCGGCGCAGGAACGGCACCACGGCGGCGAACAGCAGCAGCTCCACAACCGCGAGGCAGGTCATGAACCGGCCGGTGACCCGGCGCTGCGCGCCGGCTTCGCGGTCGGCGTCGGCCAGCCGGGACACGGCGGTGGCCAGGTCGTCCGGTCGTCCGCTGATCGAGGCGGCCGGCTGCCCCGCGAACAGCTTGGTCGGGACCGGCCGGTTGAGCGCGGTCAACGCGGTCGGGGCGAGGTCGGTCAGTTGCAGGTACCCGGGGCGGGAGGTGCTCCCCGAGGTGAGCCAGCCGGCCGGGAACCCGGGCCCGTCCGCGATGGCCACGTGCAGCCGGGACGTCTGGTCGGTGTCGGAGAGCCCCGCGACCAGGAGCAGCGAGCCGGGCGGCCGGGCCGCCAGGACCCGGGCGAGTACCTCGTCGGCCTGCCGGGCCGCCGCCTGCCGGACCAGTGGATCGTCGCCGGCGATCGTCCCGAGGTCGACGATGGACAGTACGCAGCCGGACAGCAGCGCCTCGGGGTACGCGGGCAGGACCGGCGCGTACCGGTCCACCCGCCCGTACGGACGCGCCGCCGCGATCGCCGCACCCGGACCCACGGCAGCGGTACAGCGCACCGCGTCGGCCAGCCCGCCGAGCTGGGCACCGTACGGCTCCTTGCGGTTGAGCGCCGCGACGTCGGTCTCCTGATCGGGCAGGTTCGCGCCGATCCGGTCCGGGGTCTGGATCCGGACCGGCGTGGTCGGGCACGCCTGGTCCACCCGCCCCGGCGTACGCACGGCGAAATCGCCCGCGCCCAGGGTCAGCCACCCGTCCGCCGGACACGTCGGGGTGTGCGCGGAGGTGACCGACAGGGCCCCGATCGAGCCCTGCTGGGCCAGCGCCCACAGGGTCGGGGTGTCGTCCGGGTTGACGTCGTCCCAGCGCAGTCCCGCCGCGCCGGCGATGACCACGTAGTCGGCGTGGCCGGTCGGCGCGCCGGTCGCCGGGCGGGACACCAGGCCCAGCGTGCTGGTCAGCGCGACCGCGGCGGCGATCAGGTACGGGGCGAGCCGGCGCAGCATCTAGCGCTCCACCGGTTGGCCGGTCAGTTCGGCGTACAGCGCCTCGATCTGGTCGACGACCTGCGCCTCGGTCGGCCAGGCGGCGGCCCGCAGCGGTCCGCGCCGGGCCAGCTCCGCCCGGCGTACCGGGTCGTCGAGCAGCGCGGTCACGGCGGCGTCGAGCGCGTCCACGTCCCGGGGCGGGATCAGCACGGCGGCGTCGCCGACCAGTTCGGGCAGCCCACCGACGGCGGTCGCCACGAGGGGTACGCCGGCCCGCAGCGTCTCCTGCGCGAACATCTGCCGCGCCTCCAGCACACTGGTCACCAGGGCCAGGTCGGCGGCGCCGAGCAGGTCGGCCACGTCATCGCGGTGACCGAGCAGGAGTACCGGTGCGCGCCGGTGGGAGACCAGCCGGGCGAGGTCCAGGTAGGCCGGGCCGGTACCGGCGATCGCGACGACCGGCGCCGGATCGCGGGTACGCCACCGGGCGGCGGCCTCGACCAGCACGTCGTACCCCTTGTGCGGGTGCAGCCGGCCCACCGACAGCAGCAACGGCGACCCCTCGGCCAGGCCCAGCTCGGCGCGGACCGCCGCCCGGTCCCGGGCCGGAGCCGGCAGGTCGCGCGCGGCGACCGGGCCGAGCCGGACGTCCCGGCCGCCCACCGCACGGCCCCGCTCGACCAGCTCGTCGGAGGCCCCGAGCAGGACGTCCGCCCGGCGCGCCACCTGACCCTCGGTCAGCCGGCGCAGCCGCCCCCCGAGGCCACCGTGTACCAGCCCGTTGTGCCAGGTCACCACCAGCGGTACGCCCCCGGGGCGGGCCAGGCCCGCGGCCAGCCCGGCGCGCAGCCCATGCGCGTGGACCACGTCCGGCCGCAGCCTCGCCAGCTCCCGCCGCAGCGCCAGGGTACCGGCGGCGGCCGCCACCTCGACCGGGACGAACCGCGCGCCCAGCCTGGTGAAGTGGAAGCGCTCCTGAGTGGCCGGCGGACCGAGTACGGTGACCGCCGCGCCCCGCCCGGACAGGCCGGCGGCCAGCGACGCGACGTGCCGACCGATCCCGCCCGTACTCGAGGCGAGCACGAGAGCGACCCGACTCATGCTCCTCCTTCCCCAGCGCGGTACCGACGCAGCAGGGCACGGGCGGCCGGGCGGTCCCCGAGGACCGTCACGGCCGCGTACACCAGCGCGACCAGGGCACCGGACAGTACGGCGGTGCCGAGCACCGGGAACCAGGCGTCCCCGGCCGGCACGGCGGCCCGTACGCCGACCCCAGCCAGCGTTGCCAGGGTAAGCACCGCGCCCAGCACGAGCATGCCGGCCGAGTTGGCCCCGGCCAGGGCGGCGACCCGGTCCCCGACCGGCAACGCGAGCGCGCCGAGCACCGACAGGACCGCCACGGCACCCCAGCCGATCACGGTGGCCCGGGCGGCGGCCCGGTTCTGCCGGTGCGCGTACAGGGCCCGGGACAGCAGCGCGAACAGCCCGTACCCGAGCAGCCCGGGCGCGAACGCGGCGATGGCCCGGGCCAGCCCGGGTACCTGGGCGGGCTGGCCGGCGACGTGCGCGTACACCCAGGCGGCCGGCCAGGCCAACGTCGCCAACCCGGCCGCGCCGAGCCCGGACAGCAGCAGGACGCCCCGGGTCGAGCGGGCCAGCGTGGCGCGGAACCGGTCCAGGTCCCCGGCCGCGCTGGCGCTGGCCAGCGCCGGGTACGCCGAGGTGGCCACCGGTACCGCGAGGACCGCCCAGGGCAGCAGGTACATGGTCTGGGCCTGGTTGAGCACGACCAGCGCACCGGCCGCGGTGTGCCAGTTGACCAGGGCGATGGTCAGGGCGTACCCGACCTGCTGGGCGGCCACGGTCAGCACCCCGACCCACGCCAGGCCGATGAGCCGGCGGCGCAGCGCCGGGTCGAAGCGCAGCGTCCACCGCCACGGCAGGCCCAGCCGCAGCACCGGCGGCACCAGGCACAGCGAGAGCACGACCACACCCACGGTGGTCCCCACGGCGAGCACCAGCTCGGCCGGGCGGCTGACCCCGGCGAGGTCGGGCCGGTGCGGGGCGAGCGCGCCGAAGGCCAGGTACGCGACGATCACCGTCGCGCTGGACAGCAGCGGGGCCAGCACCGGCCAGGCGAACCGGCGGTACGCCTGGAGCACGCCGGTGAGCACGATGCCGATGCCGTAGAGCGGTAGCTGCGGCGCGAAGATCCGCAGGAGCCGCCCGGCGGCGGCGACCTCGGCCGCGGGCTTCCCGGGATCGAGCAGGCGCGCCAGCGGATCGGCGAGCACGGCCACCAGAACAGCCAGCGGTACGAGCAGGACCAGCGCCCAGCTCAGCAGCGCCGACGCGGTAGCTGCCACGGTGTCCCGGTCACCCCGGTCCAGCGGCCCGGCCAGCAGCGGTACGACCAGGGCCGCCAGGGCACCGCCCGCGACGATCTCGAAGATGATGTTCGGGATGCTGTTGGCGGTCTGGTACGCACTGCCCAGGTCGGTGTACCCGACCGTCTCGCTGAACACGAAGACCCGGGCGAACCCGGCGATCCGGGCCAGGATGGTGAGTACCGCGATGAGCGCGGCCGCCCGGGCGATGCGCGGTACGACGGTGGAGGGGTCGGACACGGTCAACGATGGCGCCGGCCGAGGGCGTCCAGTTCCCGCAGACCCGGGGTACGTTCGATCACCTGGGTGAAGCTGACCTTCTCGCTGGCCAGGGTCAACCCGGCCACGCCGGCGAGCAGGACGGCCCGGCCGACCGGCCCGGTACGGGCGGCCAGCGCGACCCCGAGCAGGGCACCGAGGGCGTTGGCCCCGGCGTCGCCGAGCATGATCTCCTCGCCGAGATCCTCGCGCAGCAGCGCCGCCGAGGCGCCGACCGGCCCGGCCGCCCCCAGCGGTACGCCGACCAGCAGCCCCGCCTTCAACGCCCGTCCGGGACGCAGGTCGAGCAGGTTGACCAGGTTGGCCGTACCGGCGATGAGCCCGGCGCCGAGGAGCGTGTCCAGGACGCCGCGGCGGCGGGGTAGCAGGGCCGAGGCGGCCAGCGCGGCCGCTCCGACTCCGGCGATCTTGGCGAGTCCGCTGGTGACCCGGCCCTCCCGGAGCGCTCCGAGGTGACCGCGCAGCCCCTTGGCCTGGTGCCGGGGCTGCCCGCCGACGAGGTCGTCGTACCAGCCGACGGCGCCCGCGCCCAGGCCCGCGACGAGGGCGGCGCCGGCTTCCCGGGAGCTACGGGCACCGAGCACCGCGCCGGCCGACGCCCCGACCGCGAGGGCCGGACCGCCGGCGAGGCTGACCGTACGGCCCCGGAAATTCGTGCGCTCCAGGACATCGGCGCGCGGAGTCGTGCGTACCCCCGCCAACACCGCCCGCGCCGCGAACGCGCCGGCGGCGAAGGCCAGGGCCCGTCTCACGTCTGCGGTTTCTGTTTGGGCAGCATGCTGTTCGCGCCGCCGCCCACGCCGTAGTGGCCGGGCTTGCGGGTGGTGAGGAACTCGGCCAGCGCCAGCGCGACCGCGACCTGCCCGTCCGGCGTGGTCACGTTGTCCACCGTGGCGATGTTCTTGGCCAGGCTGGGGTCGCCCCGGACCGCGCTGATCACGTTGCCCGAGCCGGCCGCGCCGCTGGCGGCGACCACGATCGGCGCCTGCTTGCTGAACTGTTCGGCGAGGGTGACCACGTTGGCGTTCTTCGCGTCGGCGTTGCGGTCGGTGTACGGCGCGCCGGTCACCAGCACCACCGCCTCGGCCGGCGTCAGATCGCCGGTCGGCACGATGAAGCTGCCCTCCTTGTACGCGGTGAGCACGGTCTTGGCGGCGTCCGCCGACGGCGCGCTGGCCGGATCGTGGGCCAGCAGTACGGTCGCGAGCAGGTAGGCCGAGGTCTCCACGCCGTCGGTGTGCAGCGGCGGGTTGCTGATCCCGGCCTGCAACGCCCCGTTGGCCACGTCGAGCAGGTTGTCCTTGCGGTCCGGGTCGGTGAACTTGTCCTCGATCTCGACCTGCCCGGTCACCCGCGCCCCGGCCAGCTTGAGCATGTCCAGCACCCGGGCCACCGAGTCGCCGGTCTGCGGCATCGACAGCACCAGGACGTTGCGGCCGGTCAGCTTGCTCGCCAGCAGGATCGGCGCGGCCTCGCGGGTGAACTGCTCCTGCTTGCCGGCCTCGGTCTCCATCTGGGTGATCCGTTCCCGGTACCCCTGGTTCTGCTTGGCCAGCGAGTTGACCTGGTTGTTGAGCGCGTCGGAGAGCGGGCTGTTGAGCGCCGCGGTGCCGACGACCAGGCCGATCGCCAGCGCGAGGAAGACCGCGGTGAGCGAGACGACGTGGTACCGGAAGTTGATCACAGTGAGCGCCCCATCAGAACAGCCGCTGTACGTGGAACATGAGGTTGTCCCACCACTCGGAGAGCAGGCCCAGGTAGGCCTTCCCGACGGTGGACACGGCCACCGCCGAGGTCATCGCCGCGATCGCGGACAGTACCAGCAGCAGCAGCGAGGAGCCGGAGATGTTCTGCCGGTACAGCCGGCTGACCCCCTTGGCGTCGACCAGCTTGCCGCCCACCTTGAGCCGGGTCAGGAACGTGGACGCCATCCCGCCGCGGCCCTTGTCGAGGAACTCGCCGAGGTTGGCGTGGGTACCCACGGCCACGATCAGGGTGGCGCCCTTCTCGTCGGCGAGCAGCATCGCGAGGTCCTCGCTGGTGGCCGCCGCGGGGAAGGTGATCGCCGGTACGCCGAGCTGGTGTACCCGGGCCAGGCCCGGCGCCCGCCCGTCCGGGTACGCGTGGACGATCACCTCGGCACCGCAGCGCAGCACGTCGTCGCTCACCGAGTCCATGTCGCCGATGATGATGTCCGGGCTGTACCCGCCCTCGACCAGCGCGTCGGCGCCGCCGTCGACGCCGATGAGCACCGGCTTGAACTCGCGGATGTACGGGCGCAGCACGTCCAGGTCGGCCTGGTAGTCGTACCCGCGCACGACGATCAGGACGTGCCGGCCGGCGACCCTGGTCTCGATGTCGGGTACGCCGACCCCGTCCAGCAGCAGCGCCCGCTCCTGCAACAGGTACTCCATCGTGTTGGCGGCGAACGCCTCCAACTGGACCGACAGTCCCTCACGCGCGTCCAGCATCGCCTTGCCGACCGACTCGGCGTCCTGGCGGGTGCCGCTGGCGACCGGCTCGCCGGACAGGTAGACGGTGTCCCCCTCGACCCGGACCTCCTCGCCCTCGCGCAACGCCTCGAACAGGTGCTCCCCGAGGTCGTCGACCAGCGGGATGCCGGCCTGGATCAGCACCTCGGGGCCGAGGTTGGGGTACCGGCCGGAGATCGAGGGCTTGGCGTTGAGGACGGCGGCCACGCCGACGGCGACCAGCGAGTCGGCGGCGACCCGGTCCAGGTCGACGTGGTCGATGACCGCGATGTCACCGGGCCGCAGTCGCCCGACCAGGCGCTTGGTACGCCGGTCGAGCCGCACGGTGCCGGTCGTGACTCCCGGTTCGGCGCTCCGGGCCCGGCGCAAGACTGGTAGACGCATCGGCACCATCCTGTCATGAGCGGCCGTGCCGACTTGCACCGACAAGCCGTCCGTTATCCGTGCTTTTCGCGCGCCGCCACGGCCAGTAGCTCCTCTGCGTGGGCGATACCCAGGTCGGAGTCGGGCAACCCCGCCAGCATCCGGGCCAGTTCCCGGGCGCGTTCGGTGTCCTCGACCACGCGTACCCCGCTGGTGGTGACCGCGCCGCCGGTGTCCTTGGCCACCACGAGGTGCCGGTCGGCGAACGCGGCGACCTGGGGCAGGTGCGTCACCACGAGCACCTGGTGCGCCCGGGCCAGCCGGGCCAGCCGCCGGCCGATCTCGACCGCGGCCCGGCCGCCGACCCCCGCGTCGACCTCGTCGAACACCAGCGTCGGCGGGCCACCGGCGCCGGCGAAGACCACCTCGATCGCGAGCATCACCCGGGACAGCTCGCCACCGGAGGCGCCCTTCTGCAGCGGCAGCGCCGGGGCGCCCGGATGGGCCAGCAGCTTCAGCTCCACCTCGTCGGCGCCGTCGGGCCCGATGCCGCACTCGGTACCGGCGACGGTCAGGCTCGGCTCACCCCTACCCACGGCGCGGGGGGTGACCGCGACCTGTACCCGCGCGTGCGGCATGGCGAGCCCGGCCAGTTCCACGGTCACCGCGTCGGCGAACCGGCCGGCCGCCTCGATCCGGGCGGCGCGTACCCGGGCGGCCAGCTCGGCCACCTCACCGGCCAGGCGTACCCGCTCCCGGTCCAGCTCCTCCAGCAGCTCGTCGGAGGTGTCCAGCTCGGACAGCCGGGTCCGGGCGTGCTCGGCCCAGGCGATCACCCCGTCGACGTCCTCGGCGTACTTGCGGGTCAGCGCCCGTAGCGCCGCCCGGCGCTCGTAGATCTCCTGGAGCCGGTCCGGGTCGGCGTCGAGCGCGTCGAGGTACCCGCCGAGCTCGACCGAGATGTCGCCGGCCAGCGTGGCGACCTCGTCCAACCGCCCGGCCAGTTCACCGAGCAGACTGTCCACAGTGGACTGTGTCTCCAGCGTCCGCCGGGCCAGGGCGAGCAGGCTGGTGACGTCGGGCGCCTCGTCGCCGCTGCCGGCGAGCGCGGCATGGGCCACCTGCGCGGCGGTACGCAGTCCCTCGGCGTGCTCCAGCCGCTGCGCCTCGGCCTTGAGCGCGTCGTCCTCACCCGGCTGCGGATCCACCCGGGTGATCTCGTCGAGCCCCAGGCGCAGCAGGTCGGCCTCCTGGCTGCGCTCCCGGGCGTTGCGCCGCCGGTCGGCCAGGTCGTCCTCGACCGCGCGCCACTGCCCGTACCGCTCGCGGAGCTGGGCCAGCAGCTTGTCGTGATCGGGCCCGGCGAAGCGGTCCAGCGCGCCGCGCTGTTCGGCCGGGCGCAGCAGCCGGAGCTGGTCGGACTGACCGTGTACGGCCACCACCTGCTCACCCAGCTCGCCGAGCACCGCAACCGGTACCGACCGGCCGCCGACGTGGGCCCGGGAGCGCCCCTCGGCCGTCACGGTACGGGCGAGCAGGACGCTGCCGTCCTCGTCGGGCTCGGAGCCCGCGTCGACGACCCGCTCGGCCACGCTCGCCGCCACCGCCCCGGTCAACCGCAGCCGACCCTCGACCACCGCCCGGCCCGGCTCGGCGCGTACCCGCGCGGCGTCGGCCCGCCCGCCGAACAGCAGCCCGAGCCCGGTGACGACCATCGTCTTGCCGGCGCCGGTCTCGCCGGTGATGACGTTCATCCCGCGGGTCAGCGGGAGCGTGGTGTCCTCGATCACCCCGAGGCCGGTGATGCGTAGCTCCTCCAGCACGAACCTGAGGGTAGTGCAGGGGTGTGACAGGTGCTACTCAGCCACCCGTGCGGGGCGCGCCGCGCCAGCCGTCGACCGGGAGTGCGAACTTGGCGACCAGCCGGTCGGTGAACGGGCGGGGGCGCAGGCGGACCACCCGTACGGGCAGCTCACCGCGGCGTACCGTGACGACCGACCCGGCCTGGACGTCGAAGACCCGCCGGCCGTCGCAGCACAGGACGGCGCTGGTCGTGTACGGGTCGACGGTGATCCGGATGGTCGAGGTCGGCGCGGTCACCACGGCCCGGCTGAACAGCGCGTGGGCGCTGATCGGCACCAGGAGCAGCGCCTCGACCTCGGGCCACACCACCGGGCCGCCGGCCGAGAAGGCGTACGCGGTCGAGCCGGTCGGGGTCGCGCAGACCACACCGTCGCAGCCGTACCGGGACAGGGCCCGCCCGTCGATGTCCACGAGCACCTCGAGCATCCGTTCCCGGGCGCCCTTCTCCACGCTGACCTCGTTGAGCGCCCAGGACCGTACCGGTGCCCGGTCCCGCTGCTCGATCGTCACGTCGAGGGTCAGCCGCTCGTCTACCGAGTAGACGCCCCGGACGACGTGGTCCACCGCGGTGTCCATGTCCTCGATCTCGGCCTCGGCGAGGAACCCCACCTTGCCGAGGTTGACCCCGAGCAGCGGTACCTTCGCCGGCCGGGCCAGTTCGGCCGCGCGCAGCAGCGTACCGTCGCCGCCCAGCGCGATCACGATCTCCACGCCCTCGGCGGCGTGCGGGCCGGTGACCGGCGCGACGCCGGGCAGGGCGAGGTCCCCGGCCTCCTCCGCGATGACGCGCACCGCGAAGCCGGCGTCGAGCAGGTCGGCGATCACGGTGCGGCCGTGCGCCGTACTGTCCTTCCGCCCGGTGTGGGTGACCACCAACGCTTCGCGACTCACGCCACGATGCTACGGAGCGCCTCCTCGTCCAGCGCACCCGCGTCCCGCCGCAGCCACAGGAAGAACTCGACGTTGCCGGAGGGGCCGGGCAGCGGGCTGCGCTCCACGCCCGCCACACCGAAGCCGAGTCCGGCGGCGGCCGCCGCGACGTCGCGGACCGCGTGGGCCCGCAGCTCCGGCTCGCGGACCACGCCACCGGCGCCGACCCGCTCCCGGCCGACCTCGAACTGCGGCTTGACCATCGGGACCAGATCGCCGTCGGGGGTGAGGCAGCCGGCGAGCGCCGGCAGGACCAGGCGCAGCGAGATGAAGGACAGGTCGGCTACGACCAGGTCGGCCGGGCCGCCGATCGTGTCAGCGGTGAGGGTACGCACATTGCAGCGGTCCAGTACCCGTACCCGCGGGTCGGTCCGCAGTGACCAGGCCAGTTGCCCGTACCCGACGTCCACCGCCACCACCTCGGCGGCGCCGGCGCGCAGCAGGACGTCGGTGAAGCCGCCCGTCGAGGCGCCCGCGTCCAGACAGCGGCGGCCGGTGACGGTCAGCCCGAACCCGGCCAGCGCACCGGCGAGCTTGTGCCCGCCCCGGGACACGTACGTGGGGGACCCGTCGTCGCGTACCCGTACCGGGTCGGCGGGGTCCACCATGGCCGCGGGCTTGGCGGCGGCGGTCCCGCGTACCTCGACCCGGCCGGCCGCGATCAGCTCGGCGGCCTGCTCCCGCGAGCGGGCCAGGCCGCGCCGCACCAGTTCCGCGTCCAGCCGGGTACGCCGAGCCATCAGCTCTGGTCGATGGCGGCCAGGGTCTGGGACAGCGCGCGGTACGCCTGCTCGTACACCGGCACCTGCTCGGCCGGGTCGAGGTCGGCGGCCGCGTCGAGGTCGGCGAGCGCCGCGTCGAGCGCGGGGTGCTCGGGCTGCGGCTCGGGCTGCGGCTCGGGCGCCTCGGGTACCGGTACCGTCATGCCTGCCCCGTCACCGGCGCGGACGTCTTGCGGGCCACGGCCTTCTTCGCCGGGGCCTTCTTCGCCACCGCCTTTGACGCCACCGCCTTCTTGGCCACCGGGGTCGCCTTCTTCGCCGGCGCCGGGGTCGGCTCGGTATCCCCGGCCGCCGCCGCGACCACCTCAGCCACCTCCGGCACCACCTGCGCCGCGGGCTGTACCGGACCGGCGACCTTCTTCGCCACCGCCTTCGACGGCACGGCCTTCTTCGCGACCGCCTTCTTCGCGACCGCCTTGCGGGCCAGCGGCTCCGGCGTGTCGTCGACCGGCCGCAGCGGCGTCACCGGCGCGGGCATGGTGCCCCGACCCCGACCGTTCTTCGCCTCCTCCAGCTCCTGCTCGAGCTCCTTCACCCGGGAGGTCAGCGCGCCGACCTCCTCGGCGGTGGCGAGCCCCACCTTACCCAGGGCCTGTTCGAGCTCGAAGCGGACCAGCCGGGACAGCGCCTCGCGGTTGGCCAGGCCGGTGCTGACCAGCTCCTCGGCCATCGACTGGAGCTGCTCGGCGGTCGCGCTGCCCCGCCCGACCAGCTTGCGGGCCACCTTGGTGGCCTTCTTGCGGGACGTCTCGGTCAGCCCGAGCGCCAAGTCCAGATATGCCCGCCACGCGTCCTGCATCGCGCGCATCTCCTCCCGTCGCACCATCTGCCTCACACCTCGTTTGACGTCTAGGGGGAGTACAGGTGACCACGCTACAAGGCGCACGCCCGCCCGCGGTGCGGTACCGTCCCCGACGCGGGTAACGGATCGACCTCGACCGTCCGCTGGCCTGCACCATCAAGGACCTGGGCGTGGCGTTCCACGGGCGGCTGCTCGACGGCCGGTTGGTCGACCTGGCCGACGGCGACGACCCGAAGGCGAGGATCCGGCTGACGGCCACCAGCGACGACCTGATCGCGCTCGTCAACGGGCAGCTCGACTTCGCCAGGGCGTGGACCTCGGGCCGGGTGTCGGTCAACGCCAACCCCTTCGACCTGTTGAAGCTACGCAAGCTCCTGTAGGCCCAGCTCCCGCAGGGCCGCCAGCGCCCCGGGAGAACCGGCGGTGACCGCCGCCGGCGGCGCGTCGCCGGCCCACGCCGCGGCGCACAGCGCCCGCAGCGCGGCGATGGGGGTACCGTCACCGGCCAGCTCCAGGCCCGCCTCGTGCCGCCGGACCCGCCAGCCTTCGGTACCACTGTCCACAGTGAACAGTCCGGACAGGTCGGCGGCGAGGTGGGTCGGGCGGTGGTGCGGCGGCGCGGCGAGGACATCCGCGGGGGTACTCACCCCGGTCAGTACGAGCAGGCTGGCCATCCCGGCCCGGACGGCGCCCTCGATGTCGGTGTCCAGCCGGTCGCCGACGACCAACGGCCGGCTGGCGTGGGTACGCTGGGCGGCCCGCTCGAACAGCGTGGGCGCCGGCTTTCCGACGACCTCGTCGGGCTGCCGGTCCAGCGCGGTGGCCAGGGCCGCGACCAGGGAACCGTTGCCGGGCAACGGACCGCGGACCGACGGGAGGGTACGGTCGGCGTTCGTCGCGACCCATAGCGCTCCGGCCCGTACCGCGACACACGCCTCGGCCAGCTCCGGCCAGCCGACCCGCGGCCCGTACCCCTGGACGACCGCGTCGGGCTTGTCGTCCGCGCTGTCCACCACGGTCAGCCCGACGCCGGTCGCCTCGGTACGCAACGCGTCGGTACCCACGACGAGCACCTTCCCGCCCGGCGGCAGCCGCTCGGCGAGTAGGGCGGCGGCGGCCTGCGGTGAGGTGAGCACCTCATCCGCCCGGGCCGGGACACCGAGCCCGGTCAGCAGCAGCGCGACCTCGTCGGGCCGGCGGGCGGCGTTGTTCGTCGCGTACACCAACGGGGTCGCCCGCTCCCGCAGCCGGTTGACCGCGTCGACGGCGCCCGGCACCGGCTCGGTGCCGAGGTAGACCACCCCGTCCAGGTCGAAGATGACCAGGTCGTACCCGTCGACCAACGCCTGACCCGGACTCACCCGAGCGGCTCCGGCTTCTCGCCGGCCTCGTCCACCGTCGGGCCGTCCTTGCCGGCGTCCTCGATGTCCCCGTCGGCCTCGGCGCTGTCCCCGTCGGCCTCGGCGCTGTTCTCGATGTCGTCGTCAACCGGTCCGCCGTCGTCGATCAGGTCGGCCTCGGCGAACTCCTCGTCCGCCTCCTCGTCCTCATCCTCGGTGTCCTCGTCGGCCTCGGCGCCGTCCTCGATGTCCTCATCGACCTCGTCGTCCAGCTGGACGCCGTCGAGTTCGAGCAGGCGCTCGGCGGCGTCCGTGGTCGCGTCGTCATCGGCCTCGGCCGCCCGCGAGAACCACTCCCGGGCCTCCTCCGCGCGTCCGATCGCGAGCAGCGCGTCGGCGTACGCGTACCGCAGCCGCGCCGACCACGGCGCGTCCTGGGTCAACTCCCGTACCTGCAACATCGCCACCGCCGCCTCGGCCTGGCCGAGGTCACGCCGGGCGCCCGAGGCGACGACGAGCAGCTCGACCGCCTCCGCCGCGCCCAACTGGGTACGGTCAGCGGAGCGGAAGATGTCGATCGCCTTCTCCGGCCGGCCCAGCGCCCGCTCGCAGTCGGCCAGCACGGCCAGGTGCGTCTGCCGCCCGGTCATCCGGTGGTACGCGCGCAGTTCCGCGATCGCCGTCGACCAGTCCCCCGCCTGGTACGCCGCGATCCCGACCGCCTCCCGTACCGCCGCGATGCGCGGTGCGAGCTGGCGGGCCGCGAGCGCGTGCTGCAGCGCGGTCTCGGGATCCTCGTCAACGAGTCGGCCGGTGGCGACCAGGTGCCGGGCGACCCGCTCAGCGGTCAGCCGGGCCAGCGACACCAGTTCAGCGCGTACCTCCCGGTCGAGCTGCTCCGGGGTGATGTCCTCGGGCAGCTCGGGGCCACTGGACCTGGCTACCTGCTCGTCGTCCCGGGACCGCCTCGGCCGCTCCTCGCGGTCGAACGTACGCGCCTCGAACCGGCGCGGCCGGTCACCATCGGGGCGCCGGGGCCGGTCGCCGTCGGCGTACGGCGGCCGTCCACCGGTACGCGGACGGTCCTCGCCCCGGTACGGACGCTCAGGCGCGTCCCGCCGCCCCGTACCGGGGCCGCGGGGGGACTCGTCCCGCCGGAAGCCCGGCCGGTCGCCCCGGTCGAACCCGCGCGGCCCAGCCGTCCGGTCACCCCGGTCGAATCCGCCGGTCCGGTCAGTCCGACCGGCGAATCCGCGCGGTCGATCCTCACGACCCGTACCGCCCCGCGGGCGGTCGCGGTCGAAGTCCCTCGGCCGATCGTCCCGCCGCTCGAACGTCCGTGGCCGGTCGGAGTCGCGCGGCCGGTCCGAGTCGCGTGGCCGATCGAAGGTGCGCGGCCGATCGGAGTCCCGCGGCCGATCAAAGGTACGCGGCCGGTCGGAGTCCCGGGGCCGATCGAAGGTACGCGGCCGGTCGTCCCGCCGTTCGAACGTCCGGGGCCGGTCCGAGTCACGGGGCCGGTCGAAGGTCCGGGGGCGGTCAGCGTCGCGCGGCCGATCGAAGGTCCTTGGCCGGTCCTGCTCACGGGGGCGGTCGTCGCGCCGGTCGAAGCCGCGCGGCCGGTCGTCCCGACCCGTACCGCCGCGTGGCCGGTCGCGGTCGAAGGTCCGCGGCCGATCGGAGTCCCGGGGCCGATCGAAGGTGCGCGGCCGGTCGTCGCGACCGCTGGTGCGGTCCGGGCGCCCCGACGACGTCCGGTCATCCCGCCGCGGCCGGTCGAACCCGCGGGAGCGATCGTCCCTGCCGGCACCCTGGCCCGATCCGGTGGCCGGGCGGTCATCGCGTCGGAAGCCGCCGCCCGCCCGGGGGTCGCGGCCGTAGCCTTCGCGGGGCCGGTCGCCGCGGTCGAAGCCGCGTCCGCGCTCGCCCCGGTCGAACCCTCCGCCGGTACCGCGTCCCGAACCGCCCCGGTCGCCCTGCCGGTCGGATCCGCGCGGTCGGTCGTCGCGCCGGTACCCGCCGGCGGCCCCACCCGCGGCGCCGCCCTCACGGGGCCGGTCACCCCGGTAGCCGCCCTCGCGGCGGTCCTGGTTGCCACCCCGGGGGTACCCGCGATCACGCCGGTCGCCGGATCCGCCCTGGCGGTAACCGCCAGAGCCGGAGCCGCCCCGGTTCCTGTCTCGGTGGCCGTCGTCCGGCCGAGGAGCGCTCACAGGTACATCCTTCCCTACGCGGTGCGGTACCGCTGATACAGACGCAGTTGAGGGCCGCCCCAGGGGGGACGGCCCTCAACTGTCACGTTGTTGTCCGGCGGCGTCCTACTCTCCCACACTCTCGCGGGTGCAGTACCATCGGCGCTGGAGGGCTTAGCTTCCGGGTTCGGAATGTGGCCGGGCGTTTCCCCTCCGCTATGGCCGCCGTGACATCTATCCAACTATCAAACCAGCCCCGGTACGGGGTGGTGTGTTGGTTCAGAGTTGCACAGTGGACGCGTGAGCATGTTTGTAGGTCAAGTCCTCGGCCTATTAGTACCAGTCAACTGAACCCATTACTGGGCTTACATTTCTGGCCTATCAACCCACTGGTCTGGGTGGGGGCCTTACCCCCTCATCGGGGTGGGATACCTCATCTTGAAGCAGGCTTCCCGCTTAGATGCTTTCAGCGGTTATCCCTTCCGAACGTGGCCAACCA
>VAXX01000588.1 GCA_005885115.1 Actinomycetota bacterium
GCACCTGTCGCACGTACTGCTGGACCTCGAACAGTTCTACCTCAACGGGCGGGTACCGGACGCCGGCGAGACCGACACCCGGGAGCCGTACGACGAGCGGGTCCAGTACATGTTCACCGTCCCGCCGGAGCTGCCGCCCGACCCGAACGACCCGTTCACCGACGGCGGTGGCCCACGCAACAGCGGTACCCGCGGGGCGTTCATCCCCAACGTGTTCCGCGGCGCCGACGCCGCCGAGCGGCACGCCCAGCAGTTCGGCCGGATCGGCCACAACGACGGGCTGCACCGCTCCGGGCGTACCGCCGACGGCCGGCCGATCCATCAGCGCATCGACGGACCCGGCTTCGACTCGATGGACACCATCGACCGGCGCAACACCCCGAAGTTGCAGTTCTCCGGCTTCTTCCCGAGCGCGGACTTCTTCGCCAACCTGCGCCGCAACGTCGGCGCGGTGGACCTGCTGGAGAAGTTCAAGCTCGACGAGGAGGACCACGGGCTGGAACGGTTCATCAGCGCCACCCGGCGGCAGAACTTCCTGATCCCGCCGCGCCGGCACCGCGGCTTCCCGCTGATCGAGCTGACGTGAGCTGACCTAACGGAGCGTGGTGGCCGCCTCGTCGTCCGTCACCGCCGGATGGCCGGCGGCCACCAGGGTCAGCTCGTGCACCACGCCCCCGGCGACCACCCGTACGGTGACCGCGTCGGGGGCGGCGTGCCCGACGTACACCGCCCGTACGTCGAACCGCCGGACCAGCTCGCGTACCTGCGCCACGGTCGCGGCCACCTCCGTCGGCGTGGCCGGCCGGGTCGGGTCGAGGTCGGCGTCGAGCCGGGCGGTCGGTCCCGCGTACTCCAACCTCGGCAGCACGAGTACGTCCGCCTCCGCGAACCAGTCGCGCAGGTCCCTCCAGGCCCTGCCCAGATCACCGCAGCGCATCGCCCGACCTCCCTGTCCCGGCTTCCGGCGCCACGCTAACCGCGCTACCGCCGGACCAACCAGGGCGGAAACCTCCTAGGGGGTACGGCTGCGCGGACATGCGCCCAGCGACGCGGAAACGGAGCGGGCAACAGGTCTGCGGCCAATCCCCGGGCCCACCTGACGAGCTGCGTCATACGGCGACCGTAATCCAGCGCACGCGATATCCCGGGCTAGGGTGAGCTTTATGGATATCGGGATAGGTCTACCGAACACGCTGGAGATCGCCGGAACCGCGATCCCCGAGTGGGCCCGTCGCCGCCGGGGCCACCTCGCGGATCGGGTTGTTCACCGACATCCTGCTGGCGCCGGCGTACCCCCCGGTCTGGCTGGCCAAAGCCACCGCGAGCCTGGATGCGATGTCCGGCGGCCGGCTGACCCTGGGCCTGGGGGTGGGCGGGCGGCCGGACGACTACGCCGCGATGGACCGTCCGTTCGAGCGACGCGGCCGGCTGATGGACCAGACCCTCGATCTGCTGCACCGCGCGTGGGCCGGGGAGAGCGTGACCGGCGACGACTTCCCGGTCGGGCCGCCGCCGGAGGCGGGCAACCGGGTGTCGGTGCTGATCGGCGGCACCACCGACGCCGCGGTATCCCGGACGGTGCGCTACGCCGAGGGCTGGACCGCGGGCGGCGGCACCCCCGGCATGATCGTGCCGATGGTCGAGAAGGTCCGCCGGGCCTGGCAGGAGGCCGGCCGGGACGGCGAGCCGCGGATCGCTGCGCTGGCCTACTTCGGGCTCGGTGACGACGAGGCGTCGCGGGCCGCGCTGCGCCGCTACTACGGGTTCGCGGGGGACTGGGCGAACGCGATCGCCGAGTCGGCGCTGCGTACGCCGCAGGCCGCGCGGGACGCCGTCAAGCAGTTCGCCGAGGTCGGCGTCACCGAGCTGGTCTTCGACCCGACGATCGCCGCGCCCGACCAGGTGGACCGGCTGGCCGACGCGGTGCTGTGAGCGGGGCGGTCAAACCAGCGGACACCAGCCGGTACGGAAGTGCCAGTGCCGCCCGGCCCGCAGGTGCCCCACGATCGCCCGTTGCAACGTGGTGTCCTGCGGTAGCGCGTCGAGTTCGGCCCGGTGCAGCGGAGCCGGACGGCGGTGGAACACCAGGTCCAGTACGGCGGCGTCGTCCCCGGCGTCGTCGGTCGGCTCGTCGTCGGGTACCGGCTGGAACCGTTGCTGGAAGCCGATGATGTTCGAGTCGGCCGGCAGGTACGCCGTGAGTTGCGGGTCGAGCAGCCAGGAGGTGCAGACCGTGTACCGGTGGCCGTCCTCGGGGAAGTGCCGGGCGAAGAACCCGGCGGCCCGGGTGAACGCGTCGTCACACGCCTGCGGGGTCAGCGGCCCGGTCGCGGGGATGTGTACGTTCAGCGCGGCGAGTTCTCCGGTCGCGTCCGGAAACACGGTACGCACCCGGTGCACCGGGATCCGGGTCCGCTGGAACTGCAACCGGCCCAGCTCGTACAGGTCGCCCCGGAAGTGGGTGCTCAGCCAGCCCGGCGTGGCCAGCCCACCCCGGCCGAGCACCACCCGACCTCTGGCGAGTTGCCGGCCGAGGTCGGCCAGGCTGGTCCAGGACACGGCGTCGGGGATGCCCCGGCTGGCGTGGAAGTCGCGGACCGGCGCCAGGACGTACAGCAGCGCCCAGGGATAGAGGTAGCCGTGCTCGGGTGCCAGATCGGGCCAGTCCAGGCAGGGCTCGGC
>VAXX01000221.1 GCA_005885115.1 Actinomycetota bacterium
CCTGTGCCGGGTGGCGGACGTAGGATGCCGGCGTGACGGCAAGGGTACAGACGGCGGTGGACGTGGCCCGCAATGCCGTCGCGTTGATGTTCTCCACCGTCGCCAGTGCCGCGTTGGGGATGCTGTTCTGGATCGTCGGCGCCCGCCTGTACGACGTGGGCGAGGTCGGTCGCGCATCGGCGGCGGTATCCGCGATCACGTTGCTCGGTGGGCTGGCCCAACTGAGCCTGCACTCGGTGTTCATCCGGTTCCTGCCGACCGCGGGTGAGGCGACCGGCCGCTTCCTGGGCCTGTCCTACCTCGCGTCCGGTTCGGTGGCGGTACTGCTCGCCGTCGGGTTCTTCGTGTTCGTACCCAGCGCGGGGTTCCTGCCCGCCGGCCCGCTCGCGCTCGGTGGGTTCTGCCTCGCCGTGGTCGCCGCGACCTTCTCGGCATTGCAGGACAGCGTGCTCACCGCGTTGCGCCGGACGACGTGGGTACCGGTGGAGAACATCGCGATCTCGTTGGGCAAGCTCGGTCTGCTGCCGATGCTCGCCAGCGGGGCGGTGCTGGTACCGCTGCTGATCGCGTGGGGCGTACCGATCGTCGTGGCGGTACTCGTGCTCAGTGTGGCCATCTTCGGCCGGCTCGTCCCGGTCCAGGCGCGCCGCCTGCGGCGCCGCCAGGCCCTGCCCACCCAGCGCGAACTGCTCACCTTCATGAGCGCGCAGAACCTGACCGGGATCCTGTCGAACCTCACCCTGTACCTGCCGCCGCTGCTCGTCACGCTGGTCCTCGGTCCGGACCGGACCGGGCTGTTCTACGTGCCGTGGCTGATCGGTACGGCGCTGCTCGCGTTGGCCTGGAACGTCCTGGTCTCGCTCGTGGTCGAGGCGTCCACCGACGCCTCGCGGATCCGTACCCAACTGCGGCAGGCGTTCCGGTTGCTGGTTCTGGTCACGGTCGGCGGGGGCGCGGTGCTGGCCGCGGGTGCCCCGCTGATCCTGGCGGTACTCGGGGCCCGGTACGCCGGCGGCGCGGACGCGCTGCGGCTGATCGGGCTCGGGCTGCCGTTCGGCGTCGTCGGTACGCTGTTCACGGTCACCGAGTACATGGCGAAGCGGGCGTGGGGCCTGTTCTACGCCCAGCTCGCGACGACCGTGCTGTTCCTCGGCGGCGCGTACGTGGCGATGGCCCGGCTCGGGTACGGCATCGAGGGCGCCGCCGGTGCCTTCCTCGGCTCCGAGGCGGTGATGGCGGTGGTCCTGCTGCCGGTCACGGTACGGCGGCTGCGCGAACTCGTCCGGACCAGCGAACTGGCGACCGTGACGGCGGTCCTCGCGCCGCTGCCGGTACGGGGCGTGGCGACCGTACCGCGCCTGCGCCCCGGGTACGACGCCGGTCCGGTCCAGGTGATCTTCGTGCCCGCCGAGGTGATCGACTGGGAGCGCCTCGGCCAGGTCGAGACCGTCCTCATCGACCGGTACACCGGGCCCGGTACCGGTGCGGGGCCGGACGGGCAGTGGCGCAGCGACATGACGTTGCCGTTGCGCCGGATGTCGGCTTCGGACTCGACGGTGCTGTTCCCCAAGCCCACCGACCCGGCCGAGAGCTGAGCCGCCTACCGCTGCGCCGCCGGGGACCGTTGGGCGGCGGCGATCCGGGCGCGGGCCCGGCGCAGGTACAGCCGGCTGTAGACGTACCGCAGCGGCCCGATGGTGAAGCCGCGCATCTCGGCCCGGGACAGTTCGGCGGGAAAGTACCCCTCGGCGGCGGCCGCACCGCGTTCGGTGAAGAACTTGCGCCCGAACAGGCGCAGCGCCTGCCAGACATTGCGCGACAGGCCGATCAGGTGCCAGGGCTGCGCCAGCACCAACGAGGTCAGCATCGCGGTGTACCCGCAGCCGTACGAGTACAGCTTGCGGCGCAGCTCGTCGTACTCGCGGATGTGCGTGTGGTGCATCACGACCTCGGGGTCGAAGGTCAGCCGGCCGCCGGCGAACAGCATCCGGACGAAGAAGTGCAGCTCGACCCCGCCGAGGGAGGGCGTACCGATGCCCATGGCATCGTCGAAGCCGCCGAGCCGGCGCAGTACCTCGGTGCGGAAGGCCATGTTGGTGCCCATCGCGAACCGGCCGACCCGGTAGATCAGGTAGTTCTCCGGGGGTACCGACGGCCGCTCCGGATGCCACGCGGTCACCTCGAACCGGCCCCGGCGCGGCGCCCCCGACCCGGCCGCCGCGGGGCCGCCGGCCAGGGAGATCCGTTCGTACCGGTGCGCCACCTTGCTGCCCGAGCGCTCGAACAGCACCTGCGCCGGGGTCTCCAGTTCGTGCGGCAGGACCAGCCCGGTGACCGCGTCCGTCGCCGGCTCCAGCGCGAACCGGCGGCCCACCGCCAGCAGCCATCCGGGCACCGGTACCGCATCGTCGTCCAGGAACGCGACCACCTCGCCCCGCGCCACCTGGACGCCCCGGTTGCGCGCGGCGGAGCTGCCGGTCAGCGGCTCGGCGACGACCGTCACGCGCGGGTCGGCCATGAGCTGGCGCCAGTGCGCGGCCCGCTCCGGCCCGTCGTCGGGCCGGTTGTCCGAGACGATCACCTCGAAGGAGGGGTACGCCTGCCCGCATACCGCGGCGACACAACGGGTCAGCAGTTGTACGCGCTGGAACGCCGTCGGGATCACCACGCTGATCAGCGGTAGCCGGGATTCGTCCACGACCGGCCGGTCCGGGCCCGGACCCGACCACGCGTCCCCGATGTGCTCCTCGATGAGGTTCTTCAGCTCGGCCGCGGGGATACCGGCCGGGTCGAGGTCGACCTCGAAGTTGCCCAGTGGACGGCCGGAGCGCTCGACGATGACGAATGCGCCGTGGTACCGGCCGCCGGCGGTACGCATGGCCGAAACCTCGGGTACCGGTCGGTCGACGTCGACCCGGACCACGCGTACCGGTCCTGGTGCCCCGGGCGCACCAGCCATTGTGCGGTCCCCTCCTGTACGGCCGAATCGCGCAAGATTGCCAACCGTAGCGTACGGCCCGCCGGGAGCGGAATCGCACAGATTGTGCGAGGGGGATAGATCGACGGCGGCAGGCTGTAGCACGCGGCGGAAGGAGACCCGCGTGAGCGTACCCGGCTATCGAGACACCCCGATCCAGCCCTGGCATCCCGACGATCCGGTCGACCTGGCCGAGGCGGCGCAGTTCCTCCGGCTTTTCCACAGCGAGCACCCGGAGGCCGGTCCGGTCGAGCCACGGCTGCGGCGGGTACGCGCGGAGGTCGCGGCCACCGGTACGTACGCCTGCTCGTCCTGGACCGGCGTACCTCGACCGGTGCCGGGCAGATCTTCGCCGATCTCGCCACCCACCTGCGGGTGGCCGGCCGTGCGGCGTCCGCGCCCGGAGCGCGCCGGACCGGCCAGATCCGGCCGGTCATCTCGGTCTTCCCGCCCGCGGTACCGGGCCGGCCCTACCCCCGCGTGTGGAACGACCAGCTGATCCGGTATGCCGGATACCGTACGCCGGAGGGCACCGTGGTCGGCGATGCCCGGTACCTGGAGTTCACCGACGCGATGCGGCGGCTGGGCTGGCGGGGCAAGGGGGAGGCGTTCGACGTTCTGCCGCTGGCGATCGAAACCCGGCCGAGGGGGTGTCCCTGTTCGAGCTGCCCGAGGACACGGTGCTGGAGGTACCGCTGGGACACCCGGAGTACGGCTGGTTCGCCGAACTGGGGTTGCGCTGGCACGCGGTACCGGCGATCTCGAACCTACGGTTGTCCATCGGCGGCGTGCAGTACCCGCTGGCTCCCTTCAACGGCTGGTACCTGGGCACCGAGATCGGCGCCCGGAACCTGGCCGACCCGGACCGGTACGACCGGCTCCCGACGATCGCCGCGCGCCTTGGACTGGACACGTCCCGGGAGAGCACGCTGTGGCGGGACCGGGCCCTGGTCGAGTTGAACCGGGCGGTCCTGTGGTCGTACGAGCGGGCCGGGGTACGGATCGCCGACCATCACGGCGAGGCGCGCCGGTTCCTCACCCACGTCGAACGGGAGCGGCGCGCCGGGCGGCCGACGCCGGCGGACTGGACCTGGATCGTCCCGCCGATGTCCGGCGCGCTCACCCCGGTGTACCACCGCTACTACCACGAGGCGGACCAGCGCCCGAACTTCTATCTCGACCCGGTCGCCCGGGAGTTGGGCCGCTCCGGCCGGCTCCCGGCGGCGGGCACCGAGACGCCATCACCCGTCCGGGACCGCCCGCCGCGTACCACTGTCCCGCGTCCCTGCGTCCCGCACTTCGCCGGGCACGGCGGCGCCGAGGCCCCGTGGCCCGGGCAGCCGCCCGGCCCGGTCGTCGGCCGGCAGCGCGGCCCGGTGGCCGAGGGCCGGCCCTGCGCCCTCGGCGAGAACGCCGCCGGCGCCGCGCCGTAGCGCGAAGAACGTCCACGGGTCGCGGTGCCACCAGCGCAGCGGCCGGTACCGGGCGCAGTCGCCGGCCGGGCAGGTCACGCACTCGGTGCCCGGGCGCAGGTGCTCGTGTGCGGCGTACGGGTGGCCGCACCGGCAGGACGTTGGAGACTTCGCTACCACCAAACCACCATAAAGGACATAACCCGTTTTATCCGTGACACACGCAAAGACCGCAACACGCATCAATGCCCCGCGCCTTCCACGGTACCTCTCGGGCTACGCTAATGTGCCTTTCGACCGGTGCCGGCCGCATCGGATCTCGACCGTTTGGCTGAGCCGGCCGGTGAACAGCCGTTGCTAGCTTGCTACCTTCGGGTGGGCCGCATAGCCCGTGGAGTTCAACTCCGGGGCGCGTCCGATGGAAGGATCAATTTGAAGCACGACGCGTCTGTCACTACGGCTGTCCCGAGGGTCAGCGTGGTAATCCCGTGCCTCAACGAGGAACGCAACCTGCCGTACGTGTTCAGCCGGTTACCCCGTGATATCGCCGAGGTGGTACTCGTCGACGGCGGTTCGGTGGATGCGACGGTCGAGACCGCGCGCCGGCTGTGCCCGGGCATCGTCGTCATGCAGCAGACCCGCCGGGGCAAGGGCAACGCGCTCGCGTGCGAAGCCCTGCTCGAGGGGGCCGACGTCGCGAAGGGCTCGCGCTTCCTGCCCGGCGGCGGGAGCCTGGACATCACCCGGCTGCGGCGCCTGGGCAACTGGGGACTGAGCACGATCGTGAACGTGCTTTTCCGTACCCGCTATTCCGACCTGTGCTATGGGTACAACGCATTCTGGCGGCACGCGCTGCCGTACTTCGACCTGCCCGACATCGGTACCCCCGGGCCGGCCGGCAAGGGAATGCTGTGGGGCGACGGATTCGAGGTTGAGACGCTCATCAATATCCGGGTCGCCGGGCACAAACTGCGCGTCGCGGAGGTACCCAGCGTCGAATCCGAACGCATTCACGGAGCGAGCAATCTGAATGCGTTCACCGACGGCAAGCGCGTCCTGCGGACGATCATCCAGGAATGGCGGCGGCTGCGCCGGGCGCCGGATCCGGTACCGCCGCCGGTCCTGGCGGCACCCGCGACCGGCCTGCCCGGCGGGTACGTGCCGGCCCAACTGCTGCCGCCCGGCGCGATCGCGGCCCCGACCCCCGTTGCCGTCAGCGGAGAACGCTGATGTCCGGGGCCGGCGGTTCCGCTGCCGGCCCGGAGCGCATGCTGGTCGCCCGGGTTGACGTGGACCGGCCGTTGCCGGCGCTGTCCGCCGGTACCGACCCGTACCCGGCCGCCTGGGTCATCGCCTTCCGGCACGGCCGGCCGGTCGGGCACCTGGAGATCCCGTTCACCTCGGGGCTGATCAGCCCCGAGGACCTCGGGGCCCGGCTGGCCGCCCTGCCCGCGGTCGCCGAGCCGGCGCCCCCGCCGCCGGTCGTGCCGGACGCGGCCCTGCCCCGGATCACCGTGGTCATCCCGACCGCGGGGGAGCGCGCCGACCTGCTGGACCGGTGCCTGGGCTCGCTGGACGTCCAGGACTATCCCGACTTCGACGTCGTCGTGGTGGACAACCGGCCGGGCGATGACCCGGACCGGGCGGCGCGGTGGGCGGCCCGGTCCGCGGCCCACCCCCGGCTGTCGGTGGTCGCCGAGCCGCTGCGCGGCTCGGCGGCGGCCCGCAACGCGGGGGTACGGGCGGCCACCGGCGAGGTCATCGCGTTCGCCGACGACGACGTGGTGGTCGAGCCGGGGTGGCTACGGGCCATCGGTACCTGCTTCGCCACCGACCCGCTGCTAGGCTGCGTGACCGGTGCCGTGCTGCCCCGGGAGATGGAGACCCCGGCCCAGATCTGGTTCGAGCGCTCGGGCAGCAACCTCGATCGGCACTACGACCCGGTCACCTTCACCGCCGACCCGGCCTGGCGCGGCCGGTTCCTGGGCAGCCTTCGGCCGGGCCGGTTCCGGCTCACCGTCCGGCGCGGCGAGGTACCGGACCGGCTGTTCCTGTACCGGGCCGGCAAGCTCGGTACCGGCGCGAGCATGTCGGTACGCACGGCGGTGTTCCACGAGCTGGGTGGGTTCGACGAGCTGCTCGGCGCCGGTGCCCCGGTACCCGGTGGGGAGGACCACCTCCTCCTCGTCCGGCTGGTGTTCGCCGGTCACCGGCTCCGGCTGGAGCCCGGCGCCTTCGTCCAGCACACCCACTGGCGTACCCGGACCGAGTACCTCGGCAAGATCTACGCGTACGGCAACGGGTACACCGCGATGCTCACCGCCCTGATCCGCGACGACCGCCGGCACCTGCTCGGCCTCGGGTACTACGCCGTCCAGGCGGTCTTCCTGTTGCTGCGCAAGTTCTTCCGGGGCCGGCCGGCGACGGCGGCGTACCCACGGGAGCTCTCCCGGGCCGAGTTCCGTGGCCTGCTGACCGGACCGTGGACGTACCTGATCGCCTTGTGGCGCAGCCACCGCCGCCCGCCTCCGGTCGCGGCTGAGGCGCGTACCCCCGAAGTGGTCCGATGAACCTCCCACCCAGCCGTCGATGGAAGGTCTGATGACGTCCTCCTCTGTGGAGCAGCACCGCCGGGCCGGCGAACGGGCGGCGGGGCTCGGCCCCGCCTCCGTCGCGATCTGTGCCTACACCATGCGCCGGTGGGACGACCTGACCGAGGCGGTCGGTTCGGTGCTCGCGCAGCTGCGTACCGGTGACGAGTGCCTGCTGGTCATCGACTACAACGACGAGCTGCTGGCCCGGGCCAGCGCCGAGTTCGCCCGGTACGACGCGGTGCGGGTGGTCGCCAACGCGCAGACCAAGGGCCTGTCCGGGGCCCGCAACACGGCCATCGCGGGCAGCCGGGGCGGGGTGGTCGCGTTCCTCGACGACGACGCGGTCGCCGGCCCGACCTGGCTGGGCGAGGTGCTGGCCGCCCTGGGCGAGACGGATGTGCTCGCGGTGGGTACCGCCGCGCTGCCCCGGTGGCCGGACGGGCGCCGGCCGGCGTGGTTCCCGCCGGAGTTCGACTGGGTGGTCGGCTGCTCGTACGGCGGGCTGCCCACCGAGCGGGCCGACGTCCGCAACGTGATCGGCGCCGCGATGGCCTTCCGGCGGGTGGCGTTCGAGCTCGCCGGTACCTTCTCCGACCTGGTCGGCCGGGTCGGCACCACGCCGACCGGGTGCGAGGAGACCGAACTGTGCATCCGGCTGCGCGTGGCGAAGGCCGACGCGCGCATCGTGTACCTGCCCGACGTCGCGGTCAGCCACCACGTCACCGCCGATCGCCTGCGGGTCAGCTACTTCCTGCGCCGCTGCCTGGGTGAGGGCCTGTCCAAGGCCCGGGTGTCCCGGCTGGTCGGCGCGGACGCGGGGCTGTCCAGCGAGCGCAGCTACGTCAGCGGGGTGCTGCCCCGGGCGCTGCGCCGGGAGCTGGGCCGGGCGCTGCGCGGGCGGTTGGCCGGTCTGGGCGCGGCCGCGCTCATCGTGACCGGGGTCGCCTGCGCGGGCCTGGGCTACCTGCGCGGCCGGGTGACCCCCGGGGGCGGGCCATGACGGCGGTAGATGACCGGGTGGGCGTGGTGATCCCGTGCCACGCCACGCACCGCTGGCCGCAGCTGGTCGCGGCGGTCGAGTCGGTGCGGGCGCAGACGCCGCGCCCGGCTCAGGTGGTGGTCACCGTGGACCACAACGACGAGCTGCTCGACCGGGCCCGCCGCGAGCTCGCGGGGGTCACCGTGGTGGCCAACGGGTACGCGCGGGGAGCCGCCGGCAACCGCAACACCGGTATCGCGGCCACGGATACGCCGCTGATCGCGCTGCTCGACGACGACGCGACCGCCCGGCCGGGCTGGCTCGCCGCGCTGGTCGCCCCGTTCGATACCGACGACGTCATCGGTACGGGCGGCACGATCGAACCCCGTTGGGCACGGCCCCGGCCGGTCTGGTTCCCCGACGAGTTCCTCTGCGCCATCTCGGCCACCAATGTCTCCCCGGCCGCGCCGACCACGGTACGCAACGTCTGGTCGGCCCGCATGGCGATGCGCCGGGAGGCGTTCGAGGCGGCCGGCGCGTTCCGGGTCGGCTTCGCGCCCCGGGGCGACGGTACCGGCCTGGAGGACACCGACCTGTGCCTGCGGATGAGCCGGGCGGTCGGGGGCCGGTGGGTGCACGTACCCGACGCGGTCGTCGACCACACCGTGCCCGCCGAGCGGACCACCCTGCGGTACCTGCTGATGCGCTGCTTCCGGGAAGGGCGGGGCAAGGTCGAACTGGCCCGGCTGCTCGGCGGCCGGCACGTCCTGGACGTCGAGCGGGCGTACCTGCGCGGCACGGTCACCCGGGCGGTGCTGCGCGGTCTCGGAAAAGCCTTGTCCGGTAAGGGGTCCGCCCACGCGGCCCGGGCCGGTGTGGTGGTCGCCGGGATCCTCGCCGCGCTCGCCGGGGGGCTCGTCGCGTTCCGGCCCAGCCGGGCGCCGCGCGGGCCGGCCCCGTTGACCGTCCCGCCCCGGTACACGATCGTGTCCCCGGTGTCCGACCCGGCCACACCGGCCGTCGGCGCCCGGGAATGACGCGGGCGGTGCGGCCGGCCGCGTACGTCCTGGACGTGGACGTCACCGAGCCGCTGCCGGAGGTACCCGGGACGGACCGGGTGTGGGTGCTCGTCCGGTACGCCACCGAGCCGATCGGTGCGCTGCTGCTCGACCCGGGTACCGACCTCGCCGGTGCTATCGAGGATGCCCTCGGCGAGCGGATCCGCGCGGCGGTCGACCCGCGCCCGCGCCGGGCCGAGGTGGTCGCGTCCGGTCCACCGTTGACCGTCGTCGTGTGTACCCGCGACCGCCCCCGGTCGCTGGCCCGGTGCCTGGAGAGCCTGCTGGCCCAGGAGTACCGGCGGTTCCGCGTGCTCGTGGTGGACAACGCGCCCCGCGACGACGCGGTACGTGACGTGGTGCGAAGCCTTGCC
>VAXX01000222.1 GCA_005885115.1 Actinomycetota bacterium
ACCCGCGACCTCCGCCTTGACAGGGCGGCGAGCACTCCAACTGCTCCACAGGACCTTGCTCGGTTGGTTACCTTACCGCCAACCCTTTCGTGCCCCCAACGGGATTCGAACCCGTGCTACCGCCTTGAAAGGGCGGCGTCCTAGGCCGCTAGACGATGAGGGCGGCCCCGCCATCATCGCACAGGTACGACATGGGCGGTTGAGCTCCCATCCGGCCCCGCCGGAGGCCTGCAAAGCATACGTGACCGCACCACGATCGCCAAAACCATCCGGCGTGCTACGGCAGGGCGATGAGGGTGAAGCGACCGGCGAAGTTGGGAAGGATCGTACGCAGGGCGGTGACTGTACCGGAGCGGTCTCCGCCACCGTCGTGCATGAGCACCACGGAGCCGGGCCGGGTGTGCCCGATGACGTTGTTGATGATCGCCTGCGGGCCGGGCTTGCGCCAGTCCTGCGGGTCGACCTGCCAGTACAGCGACTTCATCCCCATCCCCGCGGCGATCTGGACGATCTGCGGGCTGAAGCCACCGCCGGGAGCCCGGAAGTACCTGATCGGAGCGCCGGGTACCACCGCGTGGATGGCGTCGTTCGTCCGCTGCATTTCGGCGGTGATCTGGGCGGCGGAACGCTTCTGCAGCATCAGGTCGTGGTCCCAGGTGTGGTTGCACAGGCTGTGGCCGTCGGCGACGATGCGGCGGATCACGTCGGGGTGGGCGGCGACCTGGCGGCCGATGATGCAGAACGTGGCTTTGATGTGGTACTCGGCGAGCAGGTCGAGCACGGCCATCGAGTAGCCGTCGGGGCCGTCGTCGAAAGTCAGCGCGACGGCGCTGGAGCCGGTCGTGGTGAGCGACCCGGCCGGGCCGTGGCCCGCGGACGGCGCCGCCGGTGCCGACGCGGGCGGTCCGTCGGGCAGCTCGGACTGCGCCGGGCTGGGCGCGGCCGGGTGGGACGGGGCGCGCGAGGGCGCGTGCGACACCGGCGGCGCGGAGCTGGGTTGGTCGTTGCCTGGCTGGGTCAGCGCCGGGTGCCAGGCCGAGTCGGTGCTGGCGTGCGCGGCCTGGCAGGCGCCAAGGGTGAGAGCGAGGGCGGCCAGGGTGAGCGCGACCGGGAGACGCCGTGCCATGGGTAGCTCCGAGGGGTGTCGGGGTCGGGCTGTCGAGGACCCAAGCTATCGACTCCGACAGTTGGCTCACGAGGTGGAGAGCGGGGTGTGGCAGGTTGTCGGGAGTCAATACGACCGGATTGACCGGGAAGTTAGGACAAAGGGGTATCCGGTAGGAGCGCGAGGACGCCCGGGAGCCACGGGGCGTACCGGTCCGGAGCGCTGACGAGGTCGCTGCGCAGCTCGGCCGGGGATACCCAGCGGACCTCGTCCACCTCAGCCGGATCCGGCTGTACCGCCAGGTCTGTCCCGACCCGCCCGACCAGGACATGGTCGTACTCCCGCTCGATCCGGCCACTGGCCGGATCGCTGGCCGCGTAGGCGTACACCCCGATTTCGACCAGGTCGAGGCCGGTGACCGAGAGCTCCTCGACCAGCCGGCGTGCCGCCGCCTCGGTGACCGGCTGGCCCGGCGACGGGTGCCCGCAGCACGCGTTGGCCCAGCGCAACGGGAAGCGGGTCTTGTACGCCGAGCGCCGCTGCAACAGCAGCCGCCCGGCCTGGTCGACCACGAGTACCGAGAACGCCCGGTGCAGCAGGCCCGGGGCTTCGTGCGCCGCCTCCACCGTCGACTGTCCACAGTGGACGCCGGCGTCGTCGACCAACTCGACGAGGTGTGCTTCCCGGGTCACCGCCCCAGCGTATGCCCCCGGACCGAACCCGCGACGTGCCCATGTCGGCCGGGGGTGCAACCTTTCCCCCCGCTCAGACGTGTGTCCCTCAAGTGCGCCGCAGTGGCGCATCAGGGGGGAGGGGATTACGGGCACCTGCGGTAACGGTATTGTGGCTGTTCGCCCCGCCTCGGAGCCGCCATTGGACAGCCCCCGCCCCGACGACTTCAGTGAGTTCTACGCTGCGCATTTCCACTCGCTGACAGTCCAGCTCTTCGCGCATACCGGGGACCTGAACGAGGCCCAGGATGTGGTCCAGGAGGCGTTCTGCCGCGCGCTGGCCAGATGGTCCCGGATCGTCACGTATGACGACCCGGTGGCCTGGGTACGCCGGGTGGCGTGGAACCTCGCGACGAGCCGGTGGCGTCGGGTACGCACCGCGGTGGCGTTCGCCAAGCGGCAGCGGGAGGAGCAGGTGGCCGAGCCGAGCCCGGACCGGGTCGTGCTGGTCGCCGCGCTGGCCCGGCTGCCCGAGCGGCAGCGCCAGGCGGTCGTCCTGCACTACCTGGCGGACCTTCCGCTCGCCGCGATCGCCCTTGAGCTCGGCGTCGCCGAGGGGACCGTCAAGTCCTGGCTGCACCGTGCCCGTACCGCCCTGGCAGACCAACTGGTCGAGGTGAACGCGGAGGGAGGTTCCGATGGCTGAGCACGACCCGCTCGCGGCGGAGTTCGCCGCGCTGCGTACGGCCGTACTCGTCCGCCCACCCGGCGTACGGGCGGCACAGGCGACGATCCGTCGGCGCCGACACCGTACCGCCGTGGTCATGACGTCTGTCGTCGCCTTCGCGGTGGCCGCGGTAGGCGCCGCGGTCGCCCAGGTCCGGCCGCCCCACCAGGAGGCCCCGGCCACCCAGCACACCGGCACCGCCCAGCCCACCGGGTCGGCGTCGGAGCTGTCCTCGCTGGTCCCCGGCCCGACCACCCGGGCGCCGCACCAGCCCGGGCCGCCGCCCCCGCCGGCTGCCGGCACCACCGGCCCGTCCTGCAAGCAGTACGGCGCGGTGCTGCTGGACAACCCGACCTCGAGTACCGTGACCGTCCGGGCCGACCAGTCCGGCCTGTACCCGCTGTGCCCCGGCGAGCGGGTCCGGGTGTTCGTCGCCGTCTACAGCTACGACACCAAGGACGCGCAGCACCTGTTCTTCTCGCAGACCGTCTACCTGGACGCCGGGCACAACCCGGTGACCCTGACCTATCAGGTGCCGGCCTGCCGGGACGCGGTGTACGTGATGTCCGGCAACCAGACGATCCGGCAGAGCCTCCCGGCGTCGGCGGACCCGATCCAGACCGGCATCGCGGCGTACAGCAGCTCGCAGTGGGGGCCGTACAACGGCGTGGTGTGGAGCGAGGACCAGAACCGGGGCTGCCCGACCGGTACGCCCTGACCCGGGCGGTGTTTAGTTGACCGGGTGCCCTACCAACCCCGGATCGACCTCGACCAGCCGGTACGCGACCGGCTGATGCTGCGTACCGTGCCCGGCGCGGTGGACTACCTGGCCGAGGACCTGCGTACCCTGCCGGCGACCGTGGTCCGGCGCGGCCCCGACCGGCTGGTGGTCGACTACGCCGGACCGCTGCGCCCGCTGGCCGCCGTCCGGTACTTCGACGTCTGCGCGGTGGAGCTCGGCGCGCTGGACACCTCGCTGAAGGACGGGGCGCTGGCCGCCCTGCGGCCCGCTGACGGACCGGTGCGGTTCCGGGTGGGCGAGCAGCTCGGGGAGCAGCGGTGGGAGCTGCGCGACCGGCTCGTGGACGGGTACGGGTGGCGTAACGACCCGGGCTCGTGGGACGTGAACCTGGAACCGCACGGTGCCGAGCTCGGCGCCCTGTACCTGACCCAGCGGTACGGGGAGCTGCGGCGTACCCCCGCCTCGACCAACCCGCTCGTCGGTGCCGTCCTGGTCCGGCTCGCCAAGATCCAGCCCGGGCAGACCGTGCTGGACCCCTTCTGCGGCGCCGGTACCCTCCTCGTCCTCGCCGGCGAGATGGCCGCCCCGGGCCGGGTGCTCGGGGTGGACGTACAGTCCCGCTGGCTGTCCCTCGCCGCGGAGAACGTTGCCGCCCGGGGAGTTCCGGCGACCCTGGTACGGGCCGACGCGCGCCGGCTTCCGGTCCGCAGCGGGTCGGTTGAGCGGGTGCTGGCGAACCTGCCGTTCGGCAAGCGGGTCGGCTCGCACCGGGTCAACGAGGACCTGTACCCGGGCGCGCTGCGGGAGATCGCGCGGGTACTGCCGGGTGGTGGCCGGGCGGTACTGTTGACTGACGACAAGCGGCTGTTCCGCGAGACGGTGCAGCGTACGCCGCTACTTCGGGTGATCAAAGAGGTGGTACTCGCCCGGGGTGGGCTTCATCCATCCGCATATGTCGTAAGTAAGCGAGGTCGCTAATCACAGCGTGTGAGGTATATCATCAATGCCCGTAGTCGTTTCGTAACGGCTACTTAACCTCGGATCAGTAAGAAAACGGGCAGAGTCCGCAAGTCTGTCAACGAAGCCGGGGGACACATGCGCGAACAGTCTCTGGTCGTGGTAGCCAACCGGTTGCCCATCGACGAAGCCCTCACCGACAGCGGTGCCCGGGAGTGGCGGCGAAGTCCGGGCGGCCTGGTCAGCGCGCTACAGCCGGTGCTTCAGGGGTACGGGACGACCTGGGTCGGCT
>VAXX01000223.1 GCA_005885115.1 Actinomycetota bacterium
ACGAGGTGTACGCCTACGACGCGCTCGTGCTCGCCACCGGCTCGTACCCCTTCGTCCCGCCGGTACCGGGGAAGGATCTCAGCGGCTGTTTCGTGTACCGGACGATCGACGATCTGGAAGCGCTGACCGCTTTTGCGAGCACCGCTCGCAGTACCGGAGTGGTGGTCGGCGGCGGCCTGCTCGGCCTGGAGGCCGCCAACGCCCTGCGAAACCTGGGCCTGACCACCCACGTCGTGGAGTTCGCGCCCCGGCTGATGCCGATGCAGGTGGACGAGGCCGGCGGGGCGATGCTGCGCCGACACATCGAGGACCTCGGCCTGACCGTCCACACTGGACGGTCAGCGGCCCGGGTCCTCGGCGAGGACACCGTGAAGCAGGTCGTCTTCGAGGACGGCGGCGTGATCCGCGCCGATGTCGTGGTCTTCGCCGCCGGGGTACGCCCGCGCGACGAACTGGCCCGGGCGGCGGGCCTGGCCGTCGGTGCCCGGGGCGGGATCGTCGTGGACGGGTCCTGCCGTACCTCCGCGCAGGACGTGTACGCCATCGGCGAGTGCGCCGAGATCGACGGCCGGGTCTACGGTCTGGTCGCCCCCGGGTACGCGATGGCCGAGGTGGTCGCCGACCGGCTGCTCGGCGGTACCGCCACGTTCCCCGGCGCGGACACCTCGACCAAGCTGAAGCTGCTCGGCGTGGACGTCGCCTCGTTCGGCGAGACCACCGGCCCGCTGGACGTGACGTTCACCGACCCGGCCACCCGGGTGTACGCCAAACTCGTGCTCTCCGACGACGCGCAGACCCTGCTCGGCGGGGTACTGGTCGGCGACGCCAGCGCGTACCCCACGTTGCGCGCGACCCTCGGCGGACCGCTCCCGGCGCCGCCGCTGGCGCTGCTCGCCCCGGCCGGCGCCGGCGAGGGCAACGCCCTGCCCGGCAGCGCCCAGATCTGCTCGTGCAACGCGGTCACCAAGGACACCATCCTGACCGCGATCCGGGAGCAGGGCTGCACCGACGTCGCCGCCGTCAAGGCGTGCACCCGCGCCGGCACCACCTGCGGATCGTGCGTACCGCTGGTGAAGAAGCTGCTCGGCGAGGCCGGCGTCACCCAGTCCACGGCGCTGTGCGAGCACTTCGAGCACACCCGGCAGGAGCTGTTCGACATCATCCGGGTCCGCGGGATCCGCACGTTCAGCGACGTGGTGACCCGGCACGGCCGGGGCCGGGGCTGCGACATCTGCAAGCCGGTCGTCGCCTCGATCCTCGCCTCGCTGGGTACCGGATACATCCTCGACGGCGAACAGGCGACGTTGCAGGACACCAACGACCACTTCCTGGCCAACATGCAGCGCGACGGCACGTACTCGGTCGTGCCGAGGATCCCGGGCGGGGAGATCACGCCGGACAAGCTGATCGTCATCGGCGAGGTGGCCCGGGACTTCGGGCTCTACACCAAAATCACCGGCGGGCAGCGGATCGACCTGTTCGGGGCGCGGGTCGAGCAGTTGCCGGCGATCTGGCGCCGGCTGGTGGACGCGGGCTTCGAGTCCGGGCACGCGTACGGCAAGGCGCTGCGTACCGTCAAGTCGTGCGTCGGCTCGACCTGGTGCCGGTACGGCGTTCAGGACTCGGTGGGCCTGGCGATCGCGTTGGAGCTGCGGTACCGGGGACTGCGCGCCCCGCACAAGCTCAAGGCCGGGGTGTCCGGGTGTGCCCGGGAGTGCGCCGAGGCCCGGAGCAAGGACTTCGGCATCATCGCCACCGAGCACGGCTGGAACCTCTACCTCGGCGGCAACGGCGGCTTCAAGCCGCGCCACGCGGACCTGTTCCTGTCTGACGTTTCCACGGACGTACTCGTCCGGACCATCGACCGGTTCCTGATGTACTACATTCGCACGGCCGACCGACTGCAACGTACCGCCGCGTGGCTGGAGGGCCTCGACGGCGGGCTGGACTACCTCCGCCGGGTCATCGTCGACGACGAACTGGGGCTCGGTGCCGAACTCGACGCCGCCATGGCCCGGCACGTGGGGTCCTATGTGGACGAATGGAGGTCCACTGTGGACGATCCGGAGCGGTTGTCGCGCTTCGTCTCGTTCGTGAACGCGCCGGACACCCCCGACCCGTCGATCAGTTTCGAGGTCGAGCGGGGGCAGCGGGTACCCCGTGGGCCGGTCGCGTTGGGGATGCCGCGATGACCTGGGAGATCGTCTGCCCGTACCACCGGCTAGAACCCGAGCGCGGGGTGGCCGCGCTGGTCGGCGGTACCCCGGTCGCGCTGTTCCGGCTGCACGACGGCACCCTGCGGGCCATCGGCAACGTCGATCCGTTCACCGGAGCCAGCGTCCTGTCCCGGGGCATCGTGGGCAGCCGGGGCGAGGCCCCGACCGTCGCGTCACCGCTGCACAAGCAGGTGTACGACCTGCGTACCGGGGTCTGCCTGGACGCTCCCGAGGTCCGGGTACCGGTCTACCCGGTACGCCTGCGCGCCGGCCTGGTCGAAGTCGGGTGGGGATCGTGACGGACGAGGAACCGTTGTGCGGCTTCACCGTCGCGGTCACCGCCGACCGCCGGCGCGACGAGCTGGCCGCGTTGCTGGAGCGGCGCGGTGCCCGGGTGGTCCTCGCGCCCGCGCTGCGGATCGTCCCGCTGGCTGACGACGTGGAACTGCGCGCGACGACCCTCGCGCTGGTGGAGGAACCGCCCGACGTGGTGGTCGCGTGCACCGGCATCGGCCTGCGCGGCTGGCTGGAGGCGGCCGAGGGCTGGGGGCTGAGCGAGCGCCTCAAGACGGTCATCGGCGACACGTACCTCATCGCCCGGGGACCCAAGGCGCGCGGTGCGCTGCGCGCGGCGGGCCTGGCCGACGACTGGTCGCCGGACTCGGAGTCCTGCGACGAGGTGCTCGAACACCTGCTGGAGCGGGGCGTGGACGGCCAGCGGATCGCGGTACAGCTGCACGGGGAGCCGCAGCCGGAGTTCTGCGGGGCACTGGCCGCGGCCGGAGCCGACGTCGTGGAGGTGTCGGTCTACCGGTGGGTACCGCCGGTCGACCCGACCCCGCTGCGTCGGCTGGTCGACCTGTCGGTCAACCGGCTGGTCGACGCGGTCACCTTCACGTCGGCACCGGCGGTCGGCGCGCTGCTCCGGTTGGCGGGTCCGGACTGCGATGCGCTGCTTGACGCCCTGCGTACCGATGTGGTTGCCGCTTGTGTCGGCCCGGTGACCGCGGCGCCGCTGGTACGGCGCGGGATCCCGGTCGTGCAGCCCAACCGGGCACGGCTGGGCGGGCTCGTCCGCGCGCTCGTGGACGAGCTGCCCAAGCGCGCGCCGACACTGCGGGTCGCCGGCCAGGAGGTGACGCTGCGAGGCCATGCCGCGCTGGTCGACGGGGCGCTGCGGCCGCTGGCTCCGGCCCCGATGGCGGTGCTGCGCGCGCTGGCCGCCACCCCCGGCCGGGTGCTGTCCCGCGCGGCGCTGCTGACCGCGCTGCCACGCGGCGCGGACGAGCACGCGGTGGAGATGGCCGTCGCGCGCCTGCGCGCCGCCCTCGGCGGCTCGGCCTTCGTGCAGACGGTCGTCAAGCGGGGGTACCGGCTGAGGGTCGACTGAGCGGAACCGAGCCGGGGTTCGGCGAGGTGAGCACAGTCGACGTGGCTCGACTGATACCCGAGTTCCGCATACCCGTGCCTTGGCGGAGGTTTGCCGTGGCCGGTACGACGCACGATGAGCCCATGAGTATCACCGCCGAGGTGCTCCACGGCCTCGTGGAGAAGTACCTGGCCGAGTACCCCGACGAGTGGAGCCGCCTCGCCCGGCTCAGCCTCGCCCTCACCACCCCCGGCGAACCGTCCGGACACGTCACCTCCGCCGTGGTACTCATCGATCCGCGCTGGCGGGTCCTGTACCTGCACCACCCGGGCCGGCAGCGCTGGCTGCTGCCCGAGGCGCACCTGACCGACGCCGACGACTGGCTCCCCGACGCCGCCCTGCGTGAGCTGTACGAGCGCTTCGGCATCGAGCCCGACACGGTGGCCCCGCTGCCGGGGTTCGAGGTCACGCCGCTGGACATCGACGTCCATCGAAGGCCGGCGAACCGGGCCACCGGCCGCCCCGAGCACTGGCACTTCGAGATCCGGCACGCCTTCCAGGTCGCCGGTACCCCGACCATCCGGCCCGACCCCGCCGACGGTCAACCGGCGTGGCTGGCCCCGGACGCGGTACCCGGCTTCGCCCTGCGCCTCAAGCTGCGCGCCATCCACCAGACCGTGACGGGCGACTGAGCTCCCCGAAGCGCCTGGACCGACGGTCGGCGCGGCGGCTACACGCCGGTCCGGGTCAGCTCCACCCGCAGTTCGTTGATCGCGTGTTCGAGGACCCCGATCAGGATGGCCTTCACCGACTCCCGCTGCCGGGCGTCACACAGCATCAGCGGCACCTCCGGCGCGATGGCCAGCGCCTCCCGTACCTCCTCGGCGGCGTAGCGGGGAGCGCCGTCGAAGCAGTTGACGCCGACCACATACGGCAGCCGCCGGCTCTCGAAGAAGTCGATCGGCGCGAAGGAGTCGGTGACCCGCCGGGTGTCCACGAGTACCACCGCACCGAGCGCGCCCCGGATCAGCTCGTCCCACATGAACCAGAACCGGGTCTGCCCCGGCGTACCGAACAGGTACAGGATCAGGTCCTCGCCCATGGTGATCCGGCCGAAGTCCATGGCGACCGTGGTGGTGGCCTTGCCGGGTACCTTCGACGGATCGTCGATGCCCACCCCGGCCGCGGTCATCACGGCCTCGGTGGTCAACGGGGTGATCTCGGAGACCGCACCGACCAGCGTGGTCTTGCCCACGCCGAACCCACCCGCGACCACGATCTTCGCGGATCTGATGGTCGACGGTCCGCCCCCGGTACCGTCAAAGCTTGCGGAGTCCACTGAGCACCCTTTCCAGCAGGTCCATGCGGTCCCCGGGCCGTGCCTCCACGGGGTTGTGTAGCGCGAGCAGTCCGTCGGCGACCATGTCCGCGACGAGCACCCGGGACACGCCCAGGGGCAACCGGGTGTACGCCCGCCTCGATGGCGATGTCACGCTGGGGCTCGGTCCGGCCACGGGTGACCGCGTACGGCCGTACCAGCGCACCGCGTGGATCGTCGCCGGTCCGCTCCATGGCCCCTCACCCCCTTCCGTGCTCGCCGGTGCGCCGGGGTTATCCGGCGCTCGTCACGCTCTGCCGGGCGGCCGGCGTCAGCGCCTGACCGACCCGCTCGACCAGCAGCGCCATCTCGTACCCGACCTGGCCGACGTCGCAGCTACGGCTGGCCAGCACCGCCAGGCACGAGCCGTCGCTGATGGACATCAGGAACAGGTACCCGCCGTCCATCTCGATGATGGTCTGGAGCACCTCGCCGCCGTTGAAGTACCGGGCCGTCCCCTGGGTCAGGCTGATCACGCCGGCCGCGATCGCGGCGAGCTGGTCGGCCCGGTCCTCGGGCAGGAACCGGGACGAGGCCAGCAACAGGCCGTCCGCCGATACCGCGACCACGTGTGCGATGCCGGGCAACTGGTCGGCGAAATTGTTGAGCAGCCAGCTCATGTCCCGCATGGCGCCTGGCCCGTTCATCAATGCGTCTCCTCGGTATTCGGGCGCGGGTCGAGGGAGGACCCCTCGCCGCTGGTGCGGCCCCGCTGCACCCCGCGGTGGTACGCGGAGAGCAGGCCGCGCACCTCGTCCGGGGTGCGCTTGGTGCGGGCCGTCGTGCTGCGCGGGTCCACCCCGCCGGGAACGAGTTGGGCGGCCGGGACGCGCTTGGGCAGTCCGGACCGGGTGGTGCCGCCTTCCTTCGGGGTGGCGGCGGCCGCCGCCGCCCGCCAGCCGTCGTCGGCGGAGGTGCGCCAGGCATCGTCGGGGCCGGTGCGGTGCCGCTCCGGCGGCGGGTCACTGGCCTGCGCGGACTGCTGCGGTACCCGCGTGGGCAACGGTGGTACGGGCGGCTGCGCCGTCGGGCGTACCGGCGGTGGCGGTGGTACGGGTGGCGGAGCGGCCGCCTTCGGTACCTCCGG
>VAXX01000097.1 GCA_005885115.1 Actinomycetota bacterium
GTCCTCGGCGGACTCGCCGGACCGGATGCGCGCCTGGATGTCCCGGGGCGACAGGGACGCCTCGGAATCGTGGGTCACCGGGTTCGGTGCAAGGGCCACGCCGGTGCCGCCGCTGGGGCGCAGCGCCGTGGCGATCCGCTCGTCGATGGGCAGCGCGAGGAGCCGCCCCACCTCATCGGCGAGCACGAAGGCTTGACCGTCCTCGGAGAGGGCGACGAAGCGTACCGGCCGCATCGTTTTCCTCCGTCCGTACTCGCGAGGGCACTTCCTCGACACAGTACGCGGTCCCGGCGCGGCAGGTGAGCAGCCACGCCGCGAAAGTTAGAGCCGTTCCAGCACGTAGTCGACGCTCGCGGTGAGCCGCTCGACGTCCCCGGGCTCGACCGCCGGGAACAGCGCCACCCGCAACTGGTTGCGGCCGAGCTTGCGGTACGGCTCGGTGTCCACGATCCCGTTGGCGCGCAGCACCTTGGAGATCGCCGAGGCGTCCACCGAGTCGACGAAGTCGATCGTCGCCACGACGTTGGAGCGCAGCGCCGGGTCGGCTACGAACGGGGTCGCGACGGTGGAGCGCTCTGCCCACCCGTACACGATGGATGCGCTCTCGGCCGTGCGCTTCGCGGCCCAGGACAGGCCCCCGTGGCCGAGCATCCACTCGGTCTGCTCGGCGGCCAGGAAGATGGTGGCCAGCGCGGGTGTGTTGTAGGTCTGCTCCAGCCGCGAGTTGTCGATCGCGGTGACCAGGTCGAGGAAGGCCGGGATGTAGCGGCCGGACTCCTTGATCTGGGTGGCGCGGGCCAGCGCGGCCGGCGACATCAGCGCGATCCACAGGCCGCCGTCGGAAGCGAAGCACTTCTGCGGCGCGAAGTAGTAGACGTCGGACTCGCGGACGTCGACCTCCAGGCCGCCGGCGGCCGAGGTGGCGTCGACGAGGAACAGCGCGTCGGCGTCGATCCCCGCGGGGCGGCGCACCGGTACGGCGACGCCGGTCGAGGTCTCGTTGTGCGGGGTGGCGTAGATGTCGATCCCGGGCTCGGCGACCAGGGACGGCGCGCTGCCCGGCTCGGCCTTGCGTACGGACGGCTCGCCCAGGAACGGCGCGTCCTTGACCGCCTTGACGAACTTGGCCCCGAACTCGCCGAAGCTGGCGAACTGGGCGCGGTCGCGGACCAGGCCGAAGGTGGCGACCTCCCAGAATGCGGTGGTACCCCCGTTGCCCAGGATCACCTCGTAGCCCTCGGGCAGCCCGAAGAACTCCGACAGCGCGCGGCGCAGCCGGGCCACCTGGTCGCGGACCGTCTTCTGCCGGTGCGAGGTGCCCAGGTACGTGGTCGCCACGCCGGCGAGCGCGGACACGGCGGCCGGGCGGACCTTGCTCGGGCCGCAGCCGAACCGGCCGTCGGCCGGCTTGAGCTCGTCGGGGATCCGGATGGTGGGTACGTCAGCCACGGGTACGTCCTTCTGGTGTGCGGATCGACATCGTTACATGGTGCGGTGGGGGCGGCCCGGCCGGGGCGCCCCCACCGCGGATACCTCACGCCCCGTGCGGGATCACGTTCCAGCCCTCGACGTCCTCGGGCTTGCGGGGAGCGTGGCCGACGTACTTGGCGGCCGGGCGGACCAGCCGGCCCAGGCCCTTCTGCTCCAGGATGTGCGCGCTCCACCCGGCGACCCGGGCGCAGGTGAACATCGAGGTGAACATGTGCGCCGGTACCTCGGCGAAGTCGAGTACGACCGCCGACCAGAACTCCACGTTGGTCGCCAGTACCCGGTCGGGCCGGCGGGCGTGCAACTCCTCCAGCGCGGCCTTCTCCAGCGCCTCGGCGACGGCGAACCGGGGTGCGCCCAGTTCCCGGGCGGTACGGCGCAGTACCCGGGCGCGGGGGTCCTCGGCCCGGTACACCCGGTGGCCGAAGCCCATCAACCGCTCGCCCCGGTCCAGCACGCCCTTGACGTACCCCTCGGCATCGCCGGAGCGCTCGACCTCCTCGATCATGCCGAGTACCCGCGACGGTGCCCCGCCGTGCAGCGGCCCGGACAGGGCGCCGATGCCCGAGGAGATGCAGGCGGCGGCGTCGGCGCCGGTGGAGGCGACGATCCGGGCGGTGAACGTGGAGGCGTTCATGCCGTGCTCGGCCGCCGAGATGAAGTAGGCGTCGACCGCCTTGACGTGGCGCGGGTCGGGCTCGCCGCGCCAGCGTTTCATGAACCGCTCGACGATCGTGGCCGATTTGTCGATCTCCTTCTGCGGTACCGCCGGCAGTCCGAGCCCGCGGGCCGACTGCGCGACGAACGACAGCGCGGTGACCGACACCCGGGCCAGGTCCTCGCGGGCCTGTTCGTCGGTGATGTCCAGCAGTTGCCCGAGCCCCCAGTACGGGGCGAGCATGGCGACCGCGGACTGTACGTCCACCCGGATGTCGCCGGAGTGGACCGGTACCGGGAACGGCTCGGCCGGCGGTAGCCCCGGTCCGAACTTGCCGTCCACCAACAGGGCCCAGACGTTTCCGAAGGAAATCGAGCCGATCAGGTCCTCGATGTCGACGCCGCGGTAGCGCAGCGCTCCACCTTCCTTGTCGGGCTCGGCGATCTCGGTCTCGAAGGCGATGACGCCCTCCAGCCCCGGCTTGAAATCGGCCATCGCGCTCTCCTGGATCTTCATGTCCGCGTCGACGTCCCTCATTCGACCGGCCCTGGGGTAGCCCGACCGGTCGCGGGGGATGAGGTCCGTTTGCGTCCCCGGTATTCCTTAGGTTGCGTTCACGTTTCCCTGTCATCTTGCCCGCCGGCCCACTGGTGGTGCGACCCGACCGCCATGTGCTACACGCGACATCTTCCCCGGTCCTCCGGGTGGGAGGCGAGGAATCCGTTGCGCGAATGTGTTTCGAGCGACAGTTCTTCGCGCAGAACAGCGTACGGCGCGCCCGTCGGGGTTTCATGGAGGCGTGACGTCAAGCACAGTTGAGTACCCCGAGCAGCCGGGATTGACCGAGGACGATATCGCGGCGGACTGGCCGACCCAGTTCGGGCGCTGGCTCGCCGACGCCATCGACGCGGGGCTGCCCGAGCCCAACGCGATGGTCCTGGCCACGGCCGACGCGGCGGGCCGGCCCAGCGCCCGGTCGGTGCTGCTCAAGGGGTACGACGTGCGGGGCTTCGTGTTCTTCACCAACTACGGCTCGCGCAAGGGTACGGAGCTGTCGGCCAACCCGTACGCGAGCCTGGTCTTCCCGTGGTACCCGCTGCACCGGCAGGTCATCGTCTGCGGTCCGGTGGAGCGGACCTCCCGCGCGGAGACCGAGGACTACTTCGCGACCCGGCCGCGCGGTGCCCAGCTCGGCGCCTGGGCGAGCCGCCAGTCCCAGCCGCTGGCCAGCCGGGCGGACCTGGAGTCCGCGTGGGCGCGGGCGGAGGAGCGGTTTCCCGACGCGGTACCGGCGCCGCCGCACTGGGGCGGTTTCCGGGTCGCGCCGACCAGCGTCGAGTTCTGGCAGGGCCGGATCAGCCGGCTGCACGACCGGCTACGGTTCCGGCTCGCCGGGGACGCCTGGACGGTCGAGCGGCTGAACCCGTGACCGGGCGCCCGGTCAACCGGGTGGCGATCGACACCCGGCCGCTGCGCCATCCGGCGTACCGGCGGGTGTTCATCGGCAACTCGGCCTCGTTCTTCGGCACCCAGGTGACCGCGGTCGCGGTACCCGTGCAGATGTACGCGCTGACCCACTCCAGCCTGTGGGTCGGGTACCTGGGCATCGCCGGGCTGGTACCGCTGCTGGTGTTCGCGTTGTGGGGCGGGGCGCTGGCCGACGCGCTGGACCGGCGCCGGCTCTTTCTCGTCGCCTCGTCGCTGAGTTGCCTGGTCACGCTGGCCCTGCTCGGGCAGGCGCTGCTGCGGGTACGCAGTCCGGGGCTGCTGCTCGGGCTGGTCGCCGTACAGTCGGCGGCGGTCGCGGTGGCCTCCTCCACCGCCTCGGCGATCGTCCCGCGGATCGTCCCGCTGCCGGAGATCCCGGCCGCCAATACGCTCAGCTTCACCGCCGCCACGGTCGCCGGGGTGGCCGGTCCGCTCGCGGCGGGCGCGGTGATCCGGTACGACATCGCCTGGGCGTACGGGATCGACGCGGTCACCTTCTCCCTCGCGCTGTGGGGCGCCCTGCGGCTGCCGCCGCTGCTACCCGGCCACGTAGCTGGTCGGAGTGGCGCCCAGTCAGCGCTCGTCAGTCATGACCGCAACCGGGCCGGCTGGTCGGACGTGCTGTTCGGGCTGCGGTACATCGGGACGCACAAGGTACTGCTGCTGTCCTTCGCCATCGACATCGTGGCGATGGTGCTGGCGCAGCCGCGCGCGCTGTTCCCCGCGGTGGCGCAGTTGCGGTTCGGCGGCAACGGCGCGATCGGCTGGTTGTTCGCCTCGATCGCGCTGGGTTCGGCGGTGGCCGGGCTGACCTCGGGCTGGATCGGGCGGATCCGCCGGCAGGGCCTGGCCCTGGTGTGCGCGGTCGTGGTGTGGGGCCTGGCGGTCGCGGCGGCCGGGCTGGCCCGCCAGCTCTGGCTCGCCGTGGCGCTGCTCGCGCTGGGCGGGGCGGCCGACCTGGTGAGCGCGGTCTACCGGCAGACGATCCTCCAGACGTACGCGCCGGACGAGCTGCGCGGCCGGATGGGCGGGGTGTTCACCGCGGTGGTGGCCGGCGGGCCGCGGCTGGGTGACCTGCGGGCCGGCGCGATGGCGGTGCCGCTGGGCATCACCACGGCGTGGGTCGGCGGCGGGCTGGCGTGCGTGGCCGTGGCGGTACTGCTCGCGGCGGCGTTCCCCGCGCTGGTGCGCTACCGGACGTAGGGTTCCCGGCATGGAGTACCGGATCGAGGCCGGGGACCGGGCCGCCGTCGTGGTCGAGGTGGGCGGGGCCTTGCGGACCTTCGAGGTGGCCGGGCAGGAGATCACCGATGGGTACGGGCCGGGAGAGATCGCCCCGTCCGGGGCCGGACAGATCCTGGCGCCCTGGCCCAACCGGATCCGGGACGGCCGGTACACCTGGGCCGGGCAGACGTACCAGCTCGCCCAGTCCGAACCGGCGTACGCCAACGCGATCCACGGTCTGGTCCGCTGGGTGCCCTGGCGGGTTGCCGACCGGGCGCCCGACGCGGTGTCCTTCTCCTACGTGTCGCCGGCGCAGCCGGGGTACCCGTGGGAGCTGGAGCTGACCACCACCTGGTCGGTCGGGCCGGAGGGGTTGCGGGCGAGGCATACGGCGACCAACCGGTCCGGTACGCCGGCGCCGTTCGGGCTCGGGGCACACCCGTACGTACGCCTGCCCGGGGTGGCGGTGGACGACGTGGTGCTCACCGTGCCGGGGGAGCGGCTGCTGGTGGTGGACGGGCGGAAGCTGCCGATCGGGGCGCGTCCGGTTGCGGGTACGAAGCTGGACTTCCGTACCGGCAGGCGGGTCGGCGCCACCGTCCTGGACACCGGGTTCGGGCCGGTGTCCGGCGGCTCGGCGGTACGACTGTCCACAGTGGACGGTACGCCCACGGTGACGGTCTGGGCGGACGAGGCGTTCCACTGGTGGCAGGTGTTCACCGGCGACCCGCTCGCCGAACCCCGGCGCCGCCGGGCGCTCGCGGTGGAGCCGATGACCTGCCCGCCCGACGCGTACCGGTCGGGGAAGGACGTCGTGACGCTGGAGCCGGGGCGGACCTGGCGCGGGGAGTGGGGCATCGGTACCGATGGAGTTCAGTGACGCCGTCCGGCGCCGGCGGATGGTCCGCAACTTCGACCCGGACCGGCCGGTACCCCGGGAGACCGTGGAACGCCTGCTCGACCTGGCCGTACGGGCGCCCTCGGCCGGGTTCAGCCAGGGCTGGGCGTTCCTCGTGCTGTCCACGCCGGACGAGGTGACCCGGTTCTGGGCGGCTACGACCGACCCGGCGGGGACGCCGGACTCCTGGCTGCGCGGGATGAGCCGGGCGCCGGTACTCATCGTGCCGCTGGCGCACCGGGACGCCTACCTGGACCGGTACGCCGAGCCGGACAAGGGCTGGACCGACCGGGACGAGGCGCGCTGGCCGGTGCCGTACTGGTACATCGACACCGGGTTCGCCAGCCTGCTCATGCTGCTCGGCGCGGTGGACGAGGGGCTCGGGGCGTGCTTCTTCGGGATCCCGCCCCACGCGCTGGCAACCTTCCGGGCGGCGTACGCCGTTCCCGATGCGTACACCCCGATCGGAGCGGTCGCCCTCGGTCACCCGGCGCCGGACCGCCGCTCGCCCTCGCTGCGGCGCGGCCGGCGCCCCGTCGCCGAGGTGACCCACTGGGGTGCGTGGTGACTGGGTTCCGGTCGCTACGCTGGGCACCGGGCAGGCGGGATGTGGGAGGGGGAGCGACCGGCGTGATCTTCAAAGCGGTCCGGGAGGGGGCGCCGTACCCGGACCATGGCCTGACGATGAAGGAATGGGCGGAGATCCCGCCGCGGCCGGTCCGCCTCGACCAGCTCACCACGACCAAGCGCGAGCTCGCCCTGGACCGGCTGCTGGCCGAGGACTCCACGTTCTACGGCGACCTGTTCCCGCACGTCGTGCAGTGGGAGGGCGTCCTGTACCTGGAGGACGGGCTGCACCGGGCCCTGCGCGCCGCGCTCCAGCAGCGCACCTCGATCCACGCCCGGGTGCTGACCCTGCCCCGCGCATGAACCCTCCTGATCTGCTCGATCTCGACTCCCTGCACTCGGACGAGGAGCGGGACATCCGGGCGACGGTACGCGCGCTGCTCGACGCCGAGGTCCGCCCGTACGTCGCCCGGTGGTACGAGGACGGGCAGGCACCGGTCCGGGACCTGGCCCGCCGCTTCGGTGCCCTGGGCCTGCTCGGGATGCACCTGACCGGGTACGGCTGCGCCGGTACGTCGGCGGTCGCGTACGGGCTGGCCTGCCTGGAGCTGGAGGCGGCCGACTCGGGGATCCGCAGCCTGGTCAGCGTGCAGGGCTCGCTGGCCATGTACGCCATCTGGCGCTTCGGCTCCGAGGAACAGAAGCAGGAGTGGCTGCCCCGGATGGCCACCGGCGAGGCGATCGGCTGCTTCGGGCTCACCGAGCCCGACCACGGCTCCGACCCGGCCGGCATGACCACCACGGCCAAGCGCGACGGGGACGACTGGATCCTGCGCGGTACCAAGATGTGGATCACCAATGCGCCGGTCGCGGCGGTGGCGGTGATCTGGGCCCGGTCCGCCGAGGGCGTCGTGGGGTTTGTGGTCCCGACCTCCGAAACGGGCTTCACCGCCCGGGAGGTCACCCACAAGCTGTCCCTGCGCGCGTCCTCGACCGGCGAGATCGTGCTCGACGACGTACGCCTGCCCGACGCGGCCCGGCTGCCCGAGGCGCGCGGCCTGCGGGCGCCGCTGTCCTGCCTGACCCAGGCCCGGCACGGGATCGCCTGGGGCGCGCTCGGCGCGGCGCGGGACTGCCTGTCCACCACGCTGGAGTACGCCCGGGGCCGGGAACAGTTCGGCCGGCCGATCGCCGGGTTCCAGCTCACCCAGGCCAAGCTCGCCGACATGGCCGTCGCGTGGAACACCGGGTACCTGCTGGCGCTCCACCTGGGCCGGCGGGCCGACGCCGGTACGTTGACCCCGGAGCAGGTCAGCGTCGGCAAGCTGAACAACGTCCGGGAGGCCCTGGCCATCGCGCGTACCTGCCGGACGATCCTGGGCGCCAACGGGATCAGCGGCGAGTACCCGGTGCTCCGGCACGCCAACAACCTGGAGAGCGTGCTGACGTACGAGGGGACCTCCGAGATCCACCAGCTCGTCATCGGCCACAAATTGACGGGTATCTCCGCCTTCGACTGACTCCGAGTCGCGGGTGTCGTACCCACCGCTTACCGTGTAGGGACAGGGAAGCTCCATAAAGGACGGTGACGGCGGTGGCCCCCGACGCGTACGAGCCCGGTCGTGCGGGCGTGCCCGAGGAGCGTACGGTCCGGCAGCCGGTCGGAGCCGGCCTGCACCCGACCAGCGAGCTGCCCGAGGTGGACACCGGCACCGGCTGGCCCGAGGACCGGGCGCCCGCCCGGTCCGACGAGGCTCCCCGGGGCCGGTCACGTGCCGCCGGCTGCCTGTTCTGGCTGGCCGGCCTGGTCGCGCTGCTCGTGGTGCTCGGCCTGGGCCTGAAGGTGACCGGTCTGCTGCCGCACTTCAGCAACCCGTTCGCACAGCACAAGACCGACCGCAGCCAGCCGACGCTGTTGCTGTCCATCCAGGACCTGGCCCGGTTCGAGGCGGCCAGCGGCAACTTCCAGGAGGTCATCGACGTCCAGAAGGACCGGTCGTACATCCCGGACATCATCTTCAACGACCGGACCCTGTTCGTCTGCGTGGGCTCGGTCGACGCGTACGTCGACTTCAGCGACATCGGCCAGGGTGACATCCAGGACTCCGCCGATCACAAGACGGCGACGATCTCGCTGCCCGCGCCGCAGTTGGAGAAGCCCAACATCGACCACGAAAAGAGCTACGTCTTCGCCACCCAGCAGGGCCTGGTCAACAAGATCGGCGACATCTTCGGCGGCAACCCGAACAAGGAGCGCGAGCTGTACCAGCTCGGTGAGCAGCGGATCGCGCAGTCGGCGCGGGACAGCGGCCTGGCCGACCGGGCGGCGACCAACACCAGGCAGATGCTCACCCAGTTGCTGCGCTCGCTGGGATACACCACGATCACGATCAAGTTCGCCGCGAGCTGAGCGCGGGCGCGCCGAGAACGGGCAAATGCGGGCCTAATTGACGTGCAGCGATGGCTGTACGTGTCGTGATCGATACGTGTTGTCGCGGCATGGCGGTCTTGTGGCAAACATGATTGAGTGCTGGGTGAGCCACAGCACCAAGTTGGCACGTTTACCCGATGGGAAAGCCCCGCCGGTTTCGCAACAGTACTGAACTCAGGGCAGGCCATCGTTGGCCTGCCAATTCGCAACCTGGGAGGTGGCGGGGTGGCGACCGTCGCACTCAAAGACGTCACGAAGGTCTTCGGCGACGGCACCGTCGCGGTGGACAACGTCAGTCTCGATGTCGGCGACGGCGAGTTCATGGTGCTGCTCGGCCCTTCGGGCTGCGGCAAGTCGACCGTACTGCGGATGGTGGCCGGGCTGGAGGACCCGACGAACGGGGCGATCCTGCTCGACGGTGAACTGGCCAACGAGCTGGCGCCCCGGGACCGGCGGATCGCCATGGTCTTCCAGGACTTCGCGCTGTACCCGCACATGAACGTCGGCGACAACATCGGCTTCCCGCTGCGGCTGTCCGGGGTGGAGCCGGACGCGCGTAGCGAACGGGTCGCCGACGTCGCGAGCGCCCTGGGCATCGGTGACGTCCTGGCACGCCGGCCGGGGCAGCTCTCCGGTGGCCAGCGCCAGCGGGTGGCCATGGGCCGGGCGATCGTCCGCCGCCCGGGCCTGTTCCTGATGGACGAGCCTCTGTCCAACCTGGACAGTGGGCTGCGCGCCGAGCTGCGCGCGGAGATCTCCGGGCTGACCCGGGAGCTGGGCGTCACCACCCTGTACGTCACGCACGACCAGGCCGAGGCGCTGACCATGGCGGACCGGGTCGCGATCATGCGCAAGGGCGTGTTGCAGGACGTCGGTACGCCGACCCAGGTGTACGGCCGCCCGGCGACCCTGTACGTCGCCGCCTTCCTCGGCGCGCCCCGGATGAACCTGCTGGAGGCCCAGGTGTACGTGCACCTGGACCGGCACATCGCCCTGCACATGGGCGAGCAGACCCTGTACCTGCCGTGGAACGACATCCGGGCCCGCGCCGTGGCGCACTACCACGGCGAGCGGATCGTGGTCGGGATGCGGGCCGAGGCGCTGACCCCGGTACCGCTGGACACCGAGGGCGACGTGCTGCGCGGGCGGATCCGCTACCTCGAACACCACGGCCACGAGTCGCTGGCGTACCTGGACATCGGCGCGTACGCCGTCACCGTCGACGACATCGGCGGCGCCCCGCCGGAGATGGCCGAGGCACGGGGGATCCGCCGGCTGGCCAACCTGGTCCGCCGGGCCGCCAACCGGGACGCCGACGGTGAACTGGTCGGCGCCGGGCTCTCCGCCCGGGTCAACGGGTTCAACGGCAAGCCGGCCCCGGGCGGGCGCAACAGCCAGGGCATCTTCTCCGAGGCCGGCCGGCACCACCGGCGCCCGGCCGAACTCGCGGTCCGGTTGGCGCCGTACCCGGCCATCAACAACGGGCACCCGCTGGCCGTGGCGGTACGCATGGAAGCCCTGCACTTCTTCGACGACCGGGGCCAGCGCATCGACGTCGGTTGGCGGTAGTTGGCGCGCCGCCTGGCGGAATAGGCATCCATGCATGAACATGTCCACCTATGCGTGTGCGTGGATATGCCCAGGGAATGCCGTGCTGGGCCGAATTGGTCACCAGCGACCCGAGCGCGGTCGCGGAGTTCTACCGCGACCTGCTCGGCTGGCGATACGACCCGGCTGACCAGGTGTTCCGGCTGCGCGGCGCGGCCGTCGCCGGGCTGGTCCCCAGCCGGGGGCAGCCGGCCGGCTGGGTCACGTACATCGCGTGTGACGATCTCGCGGAGTTGACCGGCCTGGTGGCCGACAGCGGTGGCGAGGTGCTGCGGCCACCCGAGGACCTGCCCGGACGGGGCCGGTACGCGCTGCTCGCCGACGCCTCGGGCGCGGTGTTCGGGGCGTGGCAGTCCGGCCGGTTCGGCGGGTCGCAACTGGGCAGCGAGCCCGGCACGGTGTGCTTCAGCGAGCTGGCCACCCCGGACGTGGCCGCCGGTACCACCTTCTACGGGAAGGTGTTCGGCTGGACGGCGCAGATCGGGGAGCTGGCGCCGGGACATCCGTACCATGACTGGCTGATCGGCGACCGGGTGCTCGGCGGGATGTACGAGCTGCCCGCCGGGGTATCCGCCCATTGGCGGACCACGGTCGAGGTGGCCGACCTGGAGCGGGTACTGCGGCGCTGCCGTGACCGGTACGGCCAGGTGGAGGTTGACCCGATCGAGGTCACGGTCGGCCGGTACGCCAGGATCCGCGACCCGTACGGTGCCGGGCTCGGGGTCATCGAGCTGATCCCGGAGCTGCGCGCCCTGACCAGTTGAGCCGGACGGGAGCAAGCTGGTTGCTCTGGATCTCCATCACTTAGCCGGTAAACCGACGCGCCGATCCAGCCACAGTGATCAGCGTGCTCCGTCAGTACAACTACCGCCTCTGGGCCACGGCCGACCTCATCTCGGTCACCGGTACCTGGATGCAGGTTCTCGGCGTCAACTGGTACCTCCTGCAGGCCACCGGCTCCCCGGCCCGGATGGGCCTGGGCATCGTGCTCCAGGCGCTGCCGGCACTGCTGATCGGCCCGTACGCGGGCGCGCTGGCCGACCGGATCCGGCCCCGGCCGCTGCTGATCGCCACCCAGGTGGCGCACGCCGGGCTGGCGGCCGCGCTGGCCGGCCTGGCCACCAGTGGCGGCCACCAGATCTGGCCGGTGTACGTGATCTCCACGCTCTCCGGCGTCGTATCCGCGATCGACGGACCGGCCCTGGGCCGGTTCGGCACAATGGTCGTCGGGCCGGCCCGGCTCGGTAACGCGCTGGCGTTCGGCTCCTTGATCAACTCGACCGGCCGGGTGGCCGGGATGAGCCTGGGCGGCGTCCTGGTGGCGGTCGGCGGTACCGCTCCGCTGTTCGCCGGCAACGCCGTGAGCTTCCTCGCGGTGGTCGCCGCGCTTCTGCTGATGCGCCCTTCCCAGTGGTACGCGCTGGCCCGCCCCGACTCGGTGTCCGAGGGGGCCGTCCGGGCCGGCTTCGCGTACGTGCTCCGCCAGCCCGGCGCCCTGATCGTCCTGGCCCTGGCCCTGGTGCTGGGCAGCCTCGGGCGCAACTACCAGGTGACCATGGCGGCGATGAGTACCGGTCCGCTGCACGGCGGGGCGGGCGGGTACGGGCTGCTCTCGGCGGTCTTCGCCGGGGGTACCGTGGTCGGCGCGCTGCTCGCCGCGCACCGGGGCCGGTTCACCCACCGGCTGCTGATCGGCGCCGGACTGCTGGCCAGCGGGCTGCAACTGCTCGCCGGGCTGGCGCCGAACCTGACGATCTTCGCCGGGCTGCTGGTGCCGATCGCGTCGGCGGCGGTGGTCATCGATACGACGGTGTCGGCGCGGGTACAGCTGGACACCAGGGAGGACATGCGGGGCCGGGTACTGTCCGCGATGTCCATCGTGAGCGCGGTGTCCGGAATGGCCGGGGCGCCGTTGCTGGGCTGGCTGTCCGAGACGCTCGGGCCGCGTACCACCCTGGTCTTCGCCGGTACCGTCGGCCTGCTCGCCTGCGCGGTCGCCGCCCGCGCGCTCACCGCCCGGCGTCCGCGGCTCGTGCCCGCCTGATCAGCTGCTGTACCGCCGTGAGCGCCTCGGTCGTCAGCCCGTACCTGAGGACCGCGACGCCGGCCAGGGTCCAGACGTCGGAAAATTGGGCGACCAACTCCCGATCGTGGGCTGCGGGACGATCCGGCCGGGCGGTCATCGCGGCACCACCCGGGCGGTACCCCGAGCCGTGCTGCACTCCCGGCAGATCAGGCCCTTACCACAGCGCGGACACCAGCGCGCCGGCCCGCGCAAGGCCCAGCCGATCGCCAGCCCCATGAGCAGAGCAATTCCGACGATCACGGCACCCATGCCGATCACCTCCGCCTCGTGAGGCACGCCAGCGAGCCTCCGCCCCCTGGGGTGACCCCCGATCGCCGCACCTGACCCGGAGGGGTTTCGGTGGACGCGTTTCCCGGCGACCGGGGGCCGGGGCTCAGCCTCGCACAGTGCGTGGGCACCGTGCAATAGCATGGCGCTAGAGATCGCGTGATATCGCATGGTGCCGGGTATGAGATGGATGCGAGACTGGCAGCCGTGAGCAGGGAGGCAAGGTATGGCCACTGACGCCGCAGGATCGATCCGGCGCCGGCGACTGGGCATCGAGCTGCGGGAGCTCCGTACCCGAGCGGGCTTGACCTTGGACGAGGTGGCGGCGCGCTTCGACTGGTCGGTCAGCAAGGCGAGTCGAA
>VAXX01000224.1:0-9939 GCA_005885115.1 Actinomycetota bacterium
ATGCTGCTCAAGGCGCTGTGTTGCAGCATGATGCTGTTCGTCGCGATCGGTATGGCGGGGCTCGCCGTACGTCGCCGACGCGACCGTTGAGGTGGACGCGGGGAACCTCGCGCTCGCGCTGACCGGCGCGGCGGCCGCCGGCTGGGTCGACGCCGTGGTCGGCGGCGGCGGGCTGATCCAGCTCCCGACCCTGCTTCTGGCCGCCCCGGCCCTCCCCCTGGCCACCGTCCTGGGGACGAACAAGCTCGCCTCGGTCGCCGGTACGAGCACGGCGGCCGCGACGTACCTGACCCGTACCAAGGTGGACTGGCGGGTACTCGGGCCGGCTGTCGGGCTCGCCCTGTGCTCGGCCGGACTCGGCGCGCTGCTCGCCGGGTCGGTGCCGGGATACGCGTACCGGCCGGTCGTCCTGGTCGTCCTGGCCGCCGTCGCGGTGGTGGTGACCCTGCGCCCCCGGCTCGGTACCGCCCTCGGTCGGGATGCCGTGAGTCCCGGCCGCAAGGTCGCCGCGGTGGCCCTCGCCGGCCTGCTGATCGCGGCCTACGACGGCGCGATCGGGCCGGGCACGGGTACCTTCCTGATCCTCACCTTCACCGCCACCCTGGGCGTCGACTTCCTGCACGGCTCGGCGATGGCCAAGGCGGTCAACGTGGCCACCAACGTCGGCGCCCTGGTGGTGTTCGGCTCCGCCGGGCACGTCGCCTGGCTGCTGGGCGCCGGCATGGCCACCGCGAACGTGCTCGGTGCTCGGCTGGGTGCGCACACCGCTCTGCGCCGGGGTTCCGCCTTCGTCCGGGTCGTGCTGCTGGTCGTCGTCCTGGCGCTGCTGGTTCGTCTCGGAACGGACGAGTTTTTCGCGCTCCGTGGATGGTGACACATCCTGTAAGGCGTCCTAGGACGCTAGGAATGGTCTGCCCACCACTGGATGGTCGGTACGCTGCGACGGTGGGCGACGGGGGTGCGCGGGCGGCGATCCTCGCCCGGCTGTGGGAGGCGCTGAGCCGCGAGCCGATCCCCGGGGTCGCGGCACGCACGGTCGAGGGCGACACCCTGGTGGTACGCCTGGGCGACGGCCGCGAGCTGCGCGGCCCGGTACCGGAGCCGTTCACCGAACCGGCGCCCGACCTCGCTGTAGCTGCCGGCGGCAGTGCGTACCGCGACCCCGGCGGCCTCGTGCGGCACCTGGGCCTCGGCGAGCGGCTCGCGGTCGAACTCGACGACAGCGTGCGCAACCTCGCCCTGGCCCGGGCCGCCCAGCCGGTACCCGACGGTGGACCACCGGCGCTGGTCCGTTACGACGCCGTCGGGCTGGAGCAGTGCGTGGTCGACGGGCACCCGGTACACCCGCTGTGCCGGACCCGCCTGGGCATGTCCGAGGGGGACGTCCGGGCGTACGCCCCCGAGCACCGGCCGACCGTCGCGCTGCGGGTGTACGCCGTACCCGAGCGGGACTGGCTCAGTACCGGCGCCGGGCTGCCGCCGCGCCTGCTCGTCCATCCGTGGCAGGCCGAACACGTCCTGGACCGGTACCCACACCTGCGCCCGACCGGCGAGACCGTGCCGGCCCGGCCGCTGATGTCCCTGCGGACCGTCGAGATCGGGCCCGGGTGGCACGTCAAGACGGCCGTGGACGTCCAGATGACCTCGGCGGTACGGATCGTCTCCCCCGCCGCCGTCCGCAACGGTCCGGTCGTCTCGGAGCTGCTCGCCGACCTGGGCCGGCGGGCCGGGCTCGGGGTCATGCGGGAGGTGGCCGCCGGTGCCGTGCTGGTGGACGGACAGCCGTGCCGGAGCCTGGCGATGGTCCGGCGGCGGGCGCCCGTACCCGCTCCCGGCACCGCCCTGCTCCCCCTCGCCGTCCTGGCCGCCCCCTCCCCCGCGACCGGGGCGCCGATCCTGACCGAGGCGGTCCGGCTCGGGTACCGGGGCCGGCCGCTGCCCTTCGCCGCCGACCTGGTACGCCTGCTGCTCCCGCCGCTGCTGCGACTGCTGCACCGGGGCGCCGCGCTGGAGGCGCACGGCCAGAACACCCTCGTCCTGCTGCGCGCCGGCCGGCCGCGCCGGCTGTGGTACCGGGACCTGGGCGGGGTACGCCTGTCCCCCAAGCGGCTGCGGATGGACCTGCCGCTGTACGGGGACCTGGCCAGTGACGAGCCGGAAGTCCTACGTACCAAGCTGTTTGCCGCTCTGACCGTGGTGCTCGGCGAGTTGGCCACCACCCTGACCCGCGCGTACGGCACCGACCCCGACGACTTCTGGCGGCTGGTCGCCGCCACGCTGCGGGAAACCGCCCGCGAGGTACCCGAGGCGACCGAGCTGTTCGGCCCCACCCTGCCGATCAAGGCAACCACGGCGATGCGGCTGGCCGAGGACCCGATCGAGGACGTCTGGACGACCGTGCCCAACCCGCTGGCCGGACTGCGATGACGCTGACCACCTCGCCCGTGGAGGAGCTGGCATTCCTCGCCCCCGAGCTGGTCGACGGGTACACGGCGGCGTTGCCGCACGCCACCGACCTGGTGTCCCGCCGGCTGCTCGGCGCCGCCGCCCGGGAACGGATCGGCGCGGTCGCCACCGTCCTGCGCGGACGGGCGGTCCGCCGGTACGGGTTCGACCGGCTGGAGCTGGCCGAGCCGGTGGACGTACCCCCGGCCCGGCTGCTGGAGCGGCTGGGCGTGGACGCGCCGGCGCTGGCGCGGGAGCTGACCGACGCGAGCGTCAACCTCGCCCTCGCGTACGCCCGGCGCGCCCGGTGGGAGCCGCTGCGCTGGGACGGGGTGGACGCCGACGCGCAACTGCTGCGCTTCGAACGGCTGGCCACCGAGGGGCACCCGCTGCACCCGTGCGGGCGTACCCGGCTGGGCTGGCGGGTCCCCGACCTGCTCGCCCACGACCAGGAGTCGGCCGGTACCTCCGTGGGCTTCGTCGCGGTGCGGCGGGACCTGCACGTCGGGGACGACGTGGGGGCGCTGCTGTGCGAGGGGTACCCGCACCTGCCCGCCCCGCCGCCGGGGTACCTGCTGCACCCGGTACACGCCTGGCAGCTCGGTACCGTCGTCCCCGACCGGTACGCCGACCTGCTCGCCACCGGCGCGCTGCGCCCCGTCCCCGGGGTGGCGCTTGCGGCCGAACCGACCACCGCCCTGCGTACCGTCCTGCTGCCCCCCGAAGTTCTCGGCCATGCTGGACCGGCTGCTCGCCGGGTACGACCGGGTGCTCACCCTGCCCGAGGTCGCCGGAGCCGCGGTGGCCACCCCGGACGGGCGGTCCCGGGACCTGTCGGTGATCGTGCGCGACGGGCTGTCCGGGCGCCTCGACGCTGGCGAGGTGGCGGTACCCGGTTCGGCGCTGTTCGCCCGCGCCGGCACCGGTACCGTCCTCGACCAGCTCCTGGGCGCGTACCCGGCCGGGCCGTTGGACTTCCTCACCGACTACGCGCGCCTGCTGCTGCCGCCGTTGCTGCACCTGGCCCGGGCCGGCGTCGGGCTTGAGGCGCACCTGCAGAACAGCCTGCCCACCTTCGTCGGCGGGGTACCGCACCGGATCGCCTTCCGCGACTTCGCCGGGCTGCGGCTGCACCTGCCCCGGCTGCGCGGCCGGCTCCGGTTGTGGCCGGGCTCGGCCACCGGTACCGGCGACGTCGACGTGATGCGTGCCAAGCTCGGGTACACCGCGCTCCAGGCCCACCTCGGGGAGCTGGTCCGGCACCTCGTGGACGCGTACCGGGTCGTGGAGTCCGACGCGTGGCGCCAGGTACGGGTGGTCCTCGACGGCTGCCCCGGCGACCCGGGCGACCACGCGTTCCTCACCGCGCCCCGGATCCCGCACAAGGCGCTGGTCCGGATGCGGCTGGCGGGCACCGGGGACGTGTACGTACCGGTGCACAATCCGCTGCATGATCCCTGAGCGGGTGGCCGCCGCGCTCGCCGGAGCAGCGCGCCCGGTCTGCGCGTACGTCTACGACACCACGGTGCTCCGGGCCCGGGCGGCGGCGGTACGGGCCGCTCTGCCGCCGGATGCCGCCCTGCTGTACGCGGTCAAGGCCAACGGGCACCCGGCCGTGGTGGCCGCGCTCGCGGCCGCGACCGACGGCCTGGAGGTGGCCTCCGGCGGGGAGCTGGCCCTGGCCCGCGAGGCGGGGGCGCGGCGGATCGCCTTCAGCGGCCCGGCCAAGACCCGCGCCGAGCTGGCGGCCGCCGTGGCGGTCGGCGTCACGGTCAACGCCGAGAGCGTGCTCGAGGTACGCCGGTTGGCGGCGGTCGCGGCCGGCCGGCCGGTACGCGTCGCGCTGCGGGTCAACCGGGCCGGCCCCGGCCTGCCCGGAAGCCACCAGATGGCGGGTACGGCGACGCCGTTCGGCCTCGACGAAGCCGAGCTGGCGACCGCCGTCGCGGTCGCCCGCACCGCGCCGGAGCTCGACCTCGTCGGGTTCCACCTGCACGCGGTGTCCAACAATCTCGACGCGGCGGCCCACGTCGCGTACGTCCACGAGGCGGTGGCCTGGTCCCGGGCGGCCGCCGACCGGTACCGGATCGAGCTGCGCGAGGTCAACGTCGGGGGCGGGTTCGGCGTGGACTACACCGGCGGCCGGGCCTTCGACCTGACCGCGCTGGCCGGGCTGCCCACCGGGGTACCGCTGGTCTTCGAGCTGGGCCGGTACCTGGCCGCCGACGCCGGCTGGTACGCCGCCGAAGTGCTCGACCTCAAACGGACCCACGGCCGCTGGTTCGCTGTCCTGCGCGGCGGTATCCACCACTTCCGGCTACCCGCCGCGTGGGGCTACAGCCACCCGTTCGACGTGCTCCCGATGCCCCCGACCGAGGACGTCGAGATATCCGGCGTCGAGGTCGACGCGGTCGGTGAGCTGTGCACCCCCCGGGACGTCCTGGCCCGGGGGCACCGGGTGGACCGGCTGCCGGTCGGTGACGTGCTGGTGTTCGGGAAGGCCGGCGCGTACGGATGGGACATCTCCCACCACCCGCCACCGGAGTGGTCGACCTGGAGCGTGGTGTGGCTGATCGTGTATTCGGCCCGCAGCACCCGTTCCAGCTCGCGCCGTACGTCGTGGCAGTCCCGGTCCGGGCGGACCAGCACGTGCGCGGACAACGCCGGCCGGGTCGAGGAGATCAGCCACACGTGCAGGTCGTGTACCTCCGCCACCCCGTCGATCCCGGCCAGCCGGGTACCGACCTGGGCCGGGTCCACCCCGGCCGGCGCCCCCTCCAGCAGGATGCGTCCGGACGCGCGCAGCAGCCCGACACCGGCGTGGACCATGAGTACGGCCACCAGCAGCGTGGCGATCGCGTCCGCCCGAGCGAAGCCGGTGAGCAGGATGACCAGCCCGGCGAGCGCGGTCGCGACGAGCGCGTACAGGTCGGTGAGCAGGTGCCGGAACGCGCCTTCGATGTTGAGGCTGGTCCGGTCGGCGCGCGCGACCAGCCAGGTGCCGGCCAGGTTGACCGGGATCCCGACCAGCGCGGTGACCAGGACCAAGAGGCCGAGTACCGGCGGCGGGTGCACCAGCCGGTGGATCGCCTCGCCACCCAGCCACAGCGCGAGCAGCAGCAGGGTCAGCCCGTTGGCCTGCGCGGAGAGGATCTCGGCCCGCTGGAGCCCGTAGGTGTACCCGCCGCGCGGCGGGCGCTGCGCCAGCCGGGCCGCCACCAGCGCCAGGACCAGCGCGCCGGCGTCGGTGAGCAGGTGCGCGGCATCCGACAGCAGGGCCAGCGAACCGGCCAGCAGCCCGACGACCACCTCGGCCGCCATGAACGCCAGGACCAGGGCCAGCGCGCCGGTCAGGGCGCGGCGGTCCGCGCCGGGCGACATCCCGTGCCCATGGTCGTGCCCGTGCGCCACCCGGCAAATATATGCGTGATCCGCTATATGTTCAAGGCGACCACGCGCACGGCCGGACGGGCCGCCGAGGGAATTCGGTTAGGCTGGCTAACCATGAGCCACCCCACCTCCGCGCCCGCCCGGTGACCGGGAAGGGCTGGCTGCGCCGGCTCGCCGGGCACTGCTGGCGGCACCCCCGGCGGGTACTCCTGGCGTTGGGCGGGTCGCTGCTCGGGATGGCCGTCACCGCGCTGACCCCGCTGCTGCAGCGCACGATCGTCGACGACGCGATCCTGTCCCACCGCCGGGCCCTGGCCCCGCTGGCCGTCGTGCTCCTGCTGGCCGCGCTGGTCAACTACGCGGCCACGTACCTGCGCCGGTACGAGGGTGGCCGGCTGGGCCTGGACGTCCAGCACGACCTGCGGACCGCGATCTTCGGCGCGCTGTCCAAGCTCGACGGCACCGGCCGGGACGAGCTGACCACCGGGCAGATCCTCAGCCGTGGCATCTCCGACATCACCATGGTGCAGGGCCTGCTGTTCATGACCCCGATGCTGCTGGGCAACCTGCTGCTGTTCGCGCTGTCCCTGATCGCGATGCTGACCCTGTCCCCGCTGCTGACCCTGGTCGCCCTCGCGGTCGGCCCGGGCCTGTGGCTGGTCGCGCTGGCCTCCCGGCGCACCCTGTTCCCGGCCACCTGGGACGCCCAGCAGCAGGCCGGCCACGTCGCCGGCGTGGTGGACGACGCGGTCACCGGGGTCCGGGTGGTCAAGGGCTTCGGGCAGGAGGAGCAGGAGCTGTCGAAGCTGGCCCGGGCCGCGCGGGCGCTGTTCGCCTCCCGGCTGCGGGCCAACACGCTCACCGCCCGGTACAACCCGACCCTCCAGGCGATCCCGGCCCTGGGGCAGGTGGGCGTACTCGCGCTGGGTGGGTGGCTGGCCGTCCACCACGAGATCAGCCTGGGTACCTTCCTGGCCTTCGCCACCTACCTGGCCCAGCTGGTCGGGCCGGTGCGCATGCTGGCCAACCTGCTGACCATCGGACAACAGGCCAAGGCGTCGGTGGTACGGGTATTCGAGGTCATCGACTCCCGTCCAACGGTCCAGGAGGCGCCCGACGCCCGTACCCTGGCTCCGGACTCGGCCCCGGCGCTGGAGTTCGCCAACGTCACCTTCGGGTACCTGGCCTCCGAACCGGTCCTGTCCGGGTTCACCCTCACCGTCGCGCCCGGCGAGACGATGGCCCTGGTCGGCACCGCCGGCTCCGGCAAGTCCACCATCACGACGCTGCTCCAGCGCTCGTACGACCCGCAGCACGGCGCCGTCCGGGTCGGCGGGTACGACCTGCGGGAGCTGACCCTGGACTCGCTGCGGGCCGCCACCGGACTGGTGATGGAGGACAGCTTCCTGTTCTCCGAGAGCGTCCGGGCCAACATCGCCTACGGCCGCCCCGAGGCGACGTACGAGCAGGTCGTGGCCGCCGCGACGGCGGCCGAGGCGCACGGCTTCATCCAGGTGCTCCCCGACGGGTACGACACCGTGGTCGGCGAGCAGGGCCTGACCCTGTCCGGCGGGCAGCGCCAGCGGGTGGCCCTGGCCCGGGCACTGATCACCGACCCGCGGATCCTGGTGCTCGACGACGCCACCTCGGCCGTGGACGCCCGGGTCGAAGCCGAGATCCACGCGACCCTGCACCGGGTCATGCACGGGCGCACCACGCTGCTGATCGCGCACCGCCGCTCCACGCTCGCGCTCGCCGACCGGATCGCGGTGCTGGACGCCGGCCGGGTGGTCGACGTCGGTACCCACGACGAGCTGGACGCCCGCTGCCCGCTGTACCGGCTGCTGCTGTCCGGCCCGGGCGAGGACGCCGAGGGGATCGACGCCGGGGAGCTGCCCGAGGCGACCGCGGATACCCGGATGGTGGACGGGATCACCCCGGCGCTGTGGCGTCCGGTGGCACCGACGACCACCGCCCGGCCGATGGTGGACTCGGCGGCCACCGCCGGTGCCGGCGGGCCGGGCTCGTTCGCCGGGGTCGTCGCCGCCCTGCCGCCGACCGAGGAGCTGCTCGCCCAGGTGGCCGCGCTCCCGCCGGCGACCGGTGACCCGGAGGTGGACGAGGCGGCGGTACGCGCCCCGGACCCGCACTTCACCCTGGGCCGGCTGCTGCGGCCGCTGCGCTGGCCGCTGCTGGTGAGCCTGGTTCTGGTGGCGATCGACGCGCTGGCCGCCCTGGTCCTGCCGGTGCTGACCCGTACCGGGGTGGACCGCGGGGTACGGCAGGGCGCGGTGGGCGTGATCGCCCTGGTGTCCCTGCTGGGCCTCGCCGTCGTGCTGGCCGACCTGCTGGTCAACGTAGCCCAGGTACGGGTGGCCGGGCGTACCGGCGAACGGCTGCTGTACGCCCTGCGCCTGAAGTCCTTCGCCCACCTGCAACGGCTGGGCCTGGACTACTACGAGCGGGAGATGTCCGGCCGGATCATGACCCGGATGACCACCGACATCGACGCGTTCTCCACGTTCCTGCAGACCGGGCTGACCACCGCGTTGATCAGCGTGGTGACGTTCGTCGGGATCACCGTGGCGCTGCTGGCGATCAACCTGGAGCTGGGCCTGGTCGTCCTGGCCACGTTGCCGGTCATGGCGGTCGCGACGGTGATCTTCCGGGCCAAGTCCACGAAGGCGTACCACGAGGCCCGGGAGAAGGTCGGCATCGTCAACGCCGACCTGCAGGAGAACGTGGCCGGGATGCGGGTCACCCAGGCGTACCGGCGGGAGGGGCACAACGCGCAGCGCTTCTCCGGCCGCAGTGATGACTACCGGCGCAGCCGGATCCGGGCCCAGCGGTACATCGCGATCTACTTCCCGTTCGTCCAGTTCCTGTCCAACGTGGCCGCCGCCCTGGCGCTGGTCGACGGCGGTCACCTGGTCGCGGCCGGGACGCTGACCGCCGGTGCCCTGATCGCCTACCTGCTCTACATCGACATGTTCTTCGCGCCGATCCAGCAGCTCTCCCAGGTCTTCGACGGGTACCAGCAGGCCGCCGTGGGCATCCGGCGGATCCAGGAACTGCTGCGCACCCCGACCTCCACGCCACCCCCGGCGGTACCGGTACCCGTGCCGGAGCGGCTCGCGGGACAGATCGTGTTCGAAGATGTGCGCTTCCGTTACGCGCCGGAGGCGGCACCGGCGTTGGACGGCGTTGACCTGCGCATCGAACCGGGCGAAACCGTCGCGCTCGTCGGCGAGACCGGAGCCGGGAAGTCCACGCTGGTGAAGCTGGTCGCCCGGCTCTACGACGTGACCGGCGGGGCGGTCCGGGTGGACGGGGTGGACGTGCGCGACTACGACCTCGCCGGGTACCGGCACCGGCTCGGGGTGGTGCCCCAGGAGCCGTACCTGTTCCCCGGTACGGTCCGGGACGCCATCGCATACGGCCGGCCCGCTGCCACCGACGCCGAGGTCGAGGCGGCCGCCCGGGCGGTCGGCGCGCACGAGATGATCGCCCGGCTCCCCGGCGGGTACCGGCACCAGGTGGCCGAGCGCGGCCGCAACCTGTCCGCCGGCCAGCGGCAGCTGCTCGCCCTGGCCCGGGCGGAGCTGGTCGACCCGGACATCCTGCTCATGGACGAGGCGACCGCGGCTCTGGACCTGGCCAGCGAGGCGGCGGTGGTACGCGCGGCCGACCGGCTCGCCCGGCGGCGTACCACCCTGGTCGTCGCGCACCGGCTCACCACCGCGATGCGGGCCGACCGGATCGTGGTGCTCGACGCGGGCCGGGTGGTCGAGCAGGGTACCCACGAGGAACTGCTTGCCGTGCAAGGCTTCTACGCCCGCCAGTGGCAGGCTTTCGAACCGGTCGGTGCGGCGTGACCACCCGCCTGGACTGGCCCGACTGCGGGAACGCCCGCGACGTCGGCGGGCTGCCCACCGAGGACGGGTACCGGATCCGGTCCGGTGCGCTGGTCCGCTCCGACGACCTGTGCCAACTGACCCCGGCGGGCCTGGCCGCCCTGCGCGGGTACGGCGTGCGCCGGGTGCTGGACCTGCGGGGTACCGCCGAGTTGGCGCGCGAGCCGAGCCCGCTGGCCCGGGACCCGAG
>VAXX01000224.1:9994-13980 GCA_005885115.1 Actinomycetota bacterium
GCCCCGCCCGGCGGGGTCCTGGTGCACTGCGTCGAGGGCAAGGACCGCACCGGGATGCTGGTCGCGCTCGCCCTGCGGGTCGCGGGCGTACCCCCGGCCGAGATCGCGGCCGACTACGCGGCCAGCGACGAGCGGCCGGCGTTCCGCCGGGAGCTGACCGGGCTGGGCAGCGACGCCGAGCGGGCGGCCTTCCGGGACCGCTACGGCTGCCACCCGGCCACCATCCTGGCCGTCCTGGACCACCTGGAGCAGCGGTACGGCGGCGTGGACCGGTACCTGCTGCACCACGGGCTGGCTCCGGGCCAGTTGGCGGCGCTACGGCAGCGGCTGCGCGACGAGAGCCGCCCGTAACGGACCCGCCTTCGCGGCGGCCTCCGCCACCTCCGCGGCCGGGTCGCTGTCCCAGGTGATCCCGCCACCGGCCCACACGTGTACCCGGTCGGCGTCCACGGCGACGGTACGGATGGTCAGCCCGAGGTCGAGGTGCTCCCGGTCGATCCAGCCGAAGGCGCCCATGCTCGGGCCCCGGCCCACCGGTTCCAGGTCGGCGATCAGGTCCAGCGCGGCCAGCTTCGGCGCGCCGGTGACCGAGCCGCTGGGGCACACCGCCCGGAGCAGGTCGGGCAGGCCGGTACCAGGGGCGAGCTGCGCGGATACGGTCGACTCGGCCTGCCACAGGTCGCACCAGCGGCGCACGGCGTACAGCTCGTCGACCCGTACGCTGCCGGTCCGGGCCACCCGGGCCAGGTCGTTGCGCTCCAGGTCGACGATCATCACGTGCTCGGCCCGTTCCTTGGCCGAGCCGAGCAGCTCGGTACGCCCCTGGGCGGTCGCCGGCCGGGTGCCCTTGATCGGCCGGGTGGTGACCCGACCGGCCCGTACCTCCACCAGCGTCTCCGGGGAGGCGCAGGCGATCGCCCAGCCGGGCCCGGACAGCACACCGGCGTACCGGGCCCCGGGCAGCCGGGTGACCGCCCGTAGCGGGCCGGCCGGGTCGCCCCGGTACGCCGCGCTCGCGTGCCCGACCACGTTGACCTGGTACACGTCGCCGCGCCCGATCGCCGCGCGGACCCGCCGGACCGCCCCGGCGTGCTGTTGCGCGGTCCAGCTCGGCTGCCAGGGACCGAGCCGGAAGTCGCCGTACGGGTGCGGGCCGGGCGGTGCCGGCGCGTGGTCGAAGACCACCGCCAGCAGGTCCGGGATCGCCGGTACCGGGCTCGGCGGGCCGGGCGGGGCGCCCGCCAGCGCGGCGCAGCCGGCCGCCGAGACGAGTACGGCCGCCCCGCAGACCGGCTCCTCGGCGTGTCCCTCCCGCGTGACGGAAATATCGGATCGGTAATCGTGCCCAGTTCCGGCGAGGTCGGACAGGTCCGGACTTGACAGCCCGGCGTCGGCCAGGAAGTCCGCCAGGAGCAGGGCCGGGTCCCCGCCTGAGCGCAACCACCATGTCAACCTTGAACGCTCCGCCAACGGTCGACTACAAGACGTACGGGTGATATCGGACTGTAGGTCCGCCACCGATCGTCCGAACGGGTGGAGTGTGGTCATCTGAAACGCCGGCTCTGCTGTCCAGCTAGCGAAACCTGCTCGTAAGAGGCTCGTTCAGCTTGGTAGCGTGCGTGACTGGTCATGTGAACAAGAACACACAGAAGCCAAAGCGCCCCCAACACACCCCAACCCCACGCACCACCCGGAGACCCTAGATGTGCCAGCACGAGCCCCCCTGCCCTACCGCCGACGCGACCGACCGGGATGCGGCCCGGGCCGTCGCGTCCTTCCCGGAACAGGGGTGGAGCCTGCTCTGCAACGGTGTGATCCTGTTCGAGGACACGGGTGAGCTGCTGCCCGACGGCAGCACCATCGCGCCGCACCGGGGCCCGGCCCCGCACACCCTGATCGCCGCCTGACCGTACCCGACGCCGTCAGCCCTCGTACGCCTCCGGCGCGGGGCACGCGCACACCAGGTTCCGATCCCCGTACGCCCCGTCGATCCGGCGTACCGGTGCCCAGTACTTCCCCTCGGTCCGACCCGTCGGGTACGCCGCCACACTGCGTGGGTACGCATGGGTCCACTCGTCACCGCTGACCATCGCCGCCGTGTGCGGCGCGTTCACCAGCGGGTTGTCACCGGCCGGCCACCGCCCCGCGCCCACCTCGTCGATCTCCGCGCGGATCGCGATCATCGCGTCCACGAACCGGTCCAGCTCGGCCAGGTCCTCGGACTCGGTCGGCTCCACCATCAGCGTCCCGGGCACCGGGAACGACATCGTCGGGGCGTGGAACCCGTAGTCGATCAGCCGCTTGGCCACGTCGTCCACGGTGACGCCGGTCGCCTTGGTCAGCGGCCGCAGGTCCAGGATGCACTCGTGCGCGACCAGGCCGTGCTCGCCGGCGTACAGCACCGGGAAGTACCCGCGCAGCCGGGCGGCGACGTAGTTGGCCGCCAGCACCGCGACGCCGGTCGCCGCGGTGAGCCCGTCCGGCCCCATCATCCGCAGGTACGCCCACGGGATCGGCAGGATCCCGGCCGACCCGTAGGGCGCGGCGGAGATGTGGCGAGGCAGGTACGGGGCCAGATGCGCCCGGACCGCGACCGGACCAACCCCGGGACCGCCCCCACCGTGCGGGATGCAGAACGTCTTGTGCAGGTTCAGGTGCGACACGTCCGCGCCGAAGCGGCCCGGCCTGGCGTACCCGACCAGCGCGTTGAGGTTGGCTCCGTCGACGTACACCTGGCCGCCGGCGTCGTGCACCTTCGCACACAGGGCGGCGATCCCGGCCTCGTACACCCCGTGGGTCGACGGGTACGTCACCATGATCGAGGCGAGCCGGTCCGCGTGCTGCGCGATCTTGCGGTCGAGGTCGTCGAGGTCCACGTTGCCGTCGGCGTCGCAGGCGACCACGACGACCCGCATCCCGGCCATCACGGCGCTGGCCGCGTTGGTGCCGTGCGCCGAGGACGGGATCAGGCACACGTCCCGCTGATCGTCCCCGTTGGCCTGGTGGTACGCGTGGATCGCCAGCAGCCCGGCCAGTTCGCCCTGGGAGCCGGCGTTGGGCTGCACGCTCACCGCGTCATACCCGGTCAGCTCGGCCAGCCAGCCCTCCAGGGTGCCGATCAACTCCCGGTAACCGGCCGCCTGCCCCGCTGGCGCGTACGGGTGGATGTCGGCGAACTCCGGCCAGGTCACCGGCTCCATCTCGGTGGTCGCGTTGAGCTTCATCGTGCAGGAGCCCAGCGGGATCATGCCCCGGTCCAGCGCGTAGTCCAGGTCGGCGAGCCGGCGCAGGTACCGCAGCATCGCCGTCTCCGACCGGTGCGCGTGGAACACCGGATGGGTCAGGTAGTCCTCGGTCCGGCGCAGTTCCCGGGGCAGCGCGTCGGTGACCGTCCCCGGCGCGCCGGGGACGCCGAAGGCGGCCCACACGATCGCGACGTGCCCGGTCGTGGTCAACTCGTCGCAGGCGATCCCGACCCGGTCGGCGTCCACCAGGCGCAGGTTGACGCCGGCGCGCTCGGCCGCGGCGACCACCTCGGCGGCCCGGCCGGGTACCACCGCGGTCACGGTGTCGAAGAACGACGCCGACGCGAGCCGCACGCCACCGGTGCGCAGGCCGGCGGCCAGCGTCGCGGCGCGCGAGGCGACCCGGGTGGCGATCGCCCGCAGGCCCTCCGGGCCGTGGTAGACGGCGTACATCGCGGCCATCACCGCGAGCAGCACCTGCGCGGTGCAGATGTTGCTGGTCGCGCGCTCCCGGCGGATGTGCTGCTCGCGGGTCTGCAGGGCCAGGCGGTAGGCGGGGGCGCCGTCGGCGTCCCGGGACACCCCGACCAGGCGGCCGGGCAGCATCCGGGCCAGGCCGTCGCGCACCGCCAGGTAACCGGCGTGCGGCCCGCCATAGCCCATCGGTACGCCGAACCGTTGCGTGGTACCGACGGCGATGTCGGCGCCGGCCGCACCCGGCGAGCGGACCAGGGTCAGCGC
>VAXX01000591.1 GCA_005885115.1 Actinomycetota bacterium
CGGGGTGTTGGTACCGACGACCCACGTTTCCGTACTTCCGAACATGCCCCAGCGGCGGGCGTCCGGAGCCACCGCCACGATGTCCTCGTCGAGCTGCGAGTGCCACGCCTCGCCGAGCCAGAGCACCTTGCGCAGCGCCGGAAGCCGTACGCCCGCGGCACGCGCGTGCGCGAACCACAACCGCAGCACACTCGGCGTACCACCGATCGCGGTGACCCCGCGGCTGGCGAAGAACGCGAGCCAGTCGGTGTACTCGTCGCCGGTGACCGAGCCCAGCGCGATGACCTGACATCCGGACAGGTCGGCGAAGGCGGCGGCGAGGAAGTGCGCACCCCACATCCGACCGGCTCCCCAGCCGTTGACGAAGACGTCATCGCGGTCCAGCGGCCGCCACTGCTCGTACACGCCCGCCATGTAGAAGCCGGTGGGGGCGTACCCGACCTTCGGCGCGCCGGTGCTGCCGCCACTCTGGAACAGCCACGTGGCGCCGGCCTCGGCCTTGGGCCGCAGATGTGCCAGCGCCACGTTGAGGTCGTCCTTCACCAGTGGCGGGAGCGCGGCGACGTGCTCAAGCGTGAGCACCTTCTCGTGCTCGGCGTAGCGTGGCGCCAGCTCGGGCACGGTCTTCAACAGGCGCAGCGATCGCTGCGCGACGTGCAGCCGCGGCTCGGCCACCGCCGGCGGCAGCGAGAACGATCCGGTCATGTCGTCACCATCCCTGAGAGGTGTGCGAGTGTCGGCGCGGCGCCGCCGTTGGCGAGCCACCGCGTGTGGCCGTCCCGGTAGGCCGCGAACCGGGCGCGGGTCAGCTCCCGCTGCAGTGCGCGCTGCGGATCGTGGAACTCCGGCGCGATCACCCCGTCCGGTTCGAGTTCGGAGAACCAGAACCGTTCGCCGTCGAACAGGAAATCGATGCAGTAGAAGGGGATCGGCAGCTTTTCGGCGAAGTACGCCGTTGCCGCCACGAGCTCGGGCGGCGTCGGCGGGAAGTCCATGATGCCGCCGCGGCTGGCGTTCGACACCGGCGATCCGGGCTCCGGAGTACGCCTGAGGACCCGGGGGTACGGCCGGCCGTCGATCACGTAGACCCGGTAGTCGACGGTTCCATCACCGAGATAGGGCTGGACGACCAGCGTGGTGTCGCCGCCCTGCGCCAGGGTCGCCAGACCCCGGATGTCTTCTGCGTTGCGGGCCAGGTTCACCCCACCGCCACCGCACCACCCCGCCGGCTTGACGATCGCCGGATAGGTCAGGTCCGCCAGGGCCACCTCGTACAGGTGCTTGCCCACGTCGCGTCCGGTGCCGATCCGGACCGTGGGGATCGGCGGCACCGGTGCGTCCCGCAGGTACAGGAGGGTGGCCAGCTTGTCATTGGCGATCGGCGACAGCCACGGCGGGAACGGCAGGTAGAAGCCGAGCTGCTCCAGTACCGAATACAACGCGTACTGGTTGAAGATGTCGGCCGACTGGTACGGCAACGAGTACAGCGCGGTGATGAACAGGCCGCGTCGGGGGAGTGCATGGTCCAGCTCAGATCCAGGTCCGCGGCGACCTCCGCGTAGACGTCCCAGAAGAAGTCATGCCACATCGCGGTCGCCCGGGTCGACTCCCGATCGGGAAAGATCCAGCACATGCGGCGCAGGGTTGCGGTGTCGGCTACGGTCATGAGGGTGCCTGCCTTGCCTGCCGGCCCGACCACCAACGTCGGCCGGCCTCGGGGAGAGTGGAGATCGGGTCGTAGTACGGGTAACGCCGGTCGAGCACCGACGCGAGGTCGGCGCCGGTCGGTTCGGCGAGGTCCAGGCCGGTGCGGTAGTTCTTCGTCCAGTAGGAGATGCCGCGTTCGCGGTCGTACTCCACGACCTGATGCACCCATCGTTTGCCGACGTAGGGCACGTCGCAGACGATCCTCGGCGTGGCGTATCCGGGCAGGTACCCCATGATGGCTTCCTGCAGTTGCTGCGCCTCGTGTACCGGGATCCGCCAGTGCTCGGCGTTGGGGATCATGTCGCACAGGTAGAAGTAGTACGGCAGGATGTTCGCCTCGCCGTGCATGGCGAAGCACAGGTCCAGCAGGTCGGCGGCGGTCGCGTTCACGCCGCGCAGCAGGACACCCTGGTTGCGTACGTCCCGGACACCGGCGTCCAGCAACGCCTTCGCCGCCTCCGCCACCAGCGGCGTCACCGACTGGACGTGGTTGGCATGGGTGTGCACGGCGAGGTTCACCGCCCGGCTGCGGGCCAGCCGCGCCACCCGCGCCAGCCCGTCGAGGACGTCGCGCTGCAACCAGTGCTGCGGCAGGCCGACCACCGCCTTGGTGGCGAGCCGGATGTCACGCACCGACTTCAGCTCCAGCAAGCGCAGGAGAAAGGACTCCAACCGCGGCCACGGTACGTTCGCCACATCGCCGCCGGAAATCACCACGTCCCGGACGCCGGGAGTACGTTTCAGGTAGTCGAGCATCTGTTCCTGGCGGTCGGCCGGTCGCAGGACCAGCCTGGCCTTGACGACCTGTGGCGTGGAGTTGCCCACCAGGTCCATCCGGGTGCAGTGGCCGCAGTACTGCGGGCAGGTGGAGACCAGCTCGGCGAGCACCTTGGTCGGGTAGCGGTGGGTGAGGCCCTCCACGACCCACATCTGCGTCTCGTGCAACGAGTCCCGCTCGGCGCGCGGATGGCTCGGCCAGCGCGGGTCGCGGTCGGCGCTGACCGGCAGGAGGTACCGGCGGACCGGGTCGGACAGGAACGCTTCGGTGAAGGACCGTTGGTCACCGGAGGCCGTCGGCGCCACGGTGTTGAGCAGCTGCGGCGGAATCAGCATCGACATCGTCGAGTACCGCGTCATGTCGGCGATGAGTCCGTCGTAGAACTCCCCGGACAGCCGGTCACCGACGACCGCCCGCAACTGCCTCGGGTTCTTCACGCTGTGGGCGCGCTGCCACTGGGCATCGCGCCACTGCGCCGTGGTGACCTCGCGCCAGCCCGGCAGCCGTCGCCAGTCCGGCTCGACCAGTTCGGTCCGCACGTACCGGTACGGCTG
>VAXX01000225.1 GCA_005885115.1 Actinomycetota bacterium
TCGTTGGCCACCAGCTCGGACTGGAGCACCACCTGGATCGGCTTGTCCACGGCGCGGACCTCGTACTCGATCGCGGCGATCGACCGGTAGACGAAGGAGACCAGCCGGGTGGAGCGCACCTGGACGGTACGCCGGGCGGGCGAGGTCCATTCGCAGGTCCGGCGCAGGACCCCGGCGCGCAGGTCGAGGGTGCGTTCGTGGGAGCGCAGCTGCCCGTACCGGACGTCGAAGGGCTCATCGTCGACCAGGAGCCGGATCAGCTTGCCGTTGGTCACGTTGATCACGGTCTGCCCGGCCGGCGGATACCCGTACCCGGCCTCGGCGTACGGCAGCGGACGCAGCTCGTACACCGAGTTGAGGTACGTGCCGGGCAGCGCGTGCGGCTCACCCTCGTCAAGGTTGGCGCGCAGCCCGATGTGCCCGTTGGACAGCGCGAACACCGACTCGCTCTGGGCCAGCACGGCGAGGTCCAGGCCGGTCTCCCGGATGGCCCACGGGTCGATCGGGTACGACGGATGGGTGATCACGACTGGTCCAGCAGCTCGGCGAGGTCCTCCACCACGATGTCGGCACCGTGCGCACGCAGCGCGTCGGCTTCTCCGGACCGGTCCACCCCGACCACGTACCCGAAGCCGCCGGCCCTGCCCGCCTCGACCCCGGCCAGGGCGTCCTCGAACACCGCCGAGTCGGTGCTGTCCAGGCCCAGCCGCTGGGCGGCATACCGGAAGGTGTCCGGAGCGGGCTTGCCGCGCAGCCGCTTCTCCTTCGCGATCAGCCCGTCCACCCGTACCTCCAGCAGGTCCTCCAGCCCGGCCGCCCGGACGATCTCGGCGCAGTGGGCGCTGGAGGACACCACGGCCCGGCGCAGCCCGGCCTCGCGGGCGGCCTCCAGGTAACGCACGGAGCCCGGGTACGGCTTGACCCCGTGCCGGTGCACCACCCGCTCGAAGATCGCGTCCTTGCGCCGGCTCAGCCCCTCGACCGTGTGGGCGTCCGGCGGGTCGTCCGGATCCCCCTCGGGCAGCTCGATCCCGCGCGCGGTCAGGAAGCTGCGGGTACCGTCGGCCCGGGGCTTGCCGTCGACGTACGTGTCGTAGTCCTTTACCGGGTCGAACGGGACGTACCCGGGGCCGTCCCGTTCGGCGAGGAACCCGTCGAACATCTCCTTCCACGCGATCGCGTGGATCTCCGCCGTCGGGGTGAGTACGCCGTCCAGGTCGAACAGGCACGCCCGGACGGTATCTGGCAGGCCAAGCACGACAATGACGCTAGTTCAGATCGGGCCGCTCGGCGCGGCGAGTGGCGAACATGCGAACGGGCCGGCCCGCCGGGCCGACCCGTTCGCGATGAGCATTCGCCAGCCTCAGAGGAAGCCGTCCCAGGCGGCGGCCGCCGCCTCCAGCTCCGCCTCCTCCAGGACGCCATGCTCCACATCGACGAAGCTGAACGTCTCGTAGTCGGCCGGCGAGCTCCGGTCCTGGTTCCGGGGGCCGGGGACGCCCGGCCGCGCGTCCTCGGTCCCGGGGGGTACCTGCTGCAACATGATCAGCCTTTACCCCGAGAGGGGCGGTTTCACACCTCACGTTGCGGTTTTCCCGATCACCCCGTGGTTTCGGGTACCAGGCATCCCGGGTAGTCCCCGGCATGACCGTCGTGGACCGGCTGGTGGATCGGTTGGACCACGTCCAGCGGGACCGGCCCTGGCTGGCCTTCCCGCTGGCGGTACTCAAGAAGTACGGCGACGACCAGGCCGGCAACCTGGCCGCCCTGATGGCCTACTACGCGTTCCTGTCGATCTTCCCGATCCTGCTGGTGTTCATCACCGCGCTCGGGTTCGTGCTGCGTGGCGATCCGGCCCTGTACCGGCGGCTGCTCAACTCGGCGCTGGTCGAGTTCCCGGTGATCGGGGACCGGCTGCGCTTCGGCGAGCTCCAGGGCAACTGGACGGTCCTGGTGGTCAGCATCGCGATCAGCCTCTGGGGCGCCCGCGGGGTGGCGACCGCGGCGATGACGGCGTTCAACACGGTGTGGAACGTCCCGTACGCGCAGCGGCCCGGCTTCGGACCGGCCCTGGCGCGCAGCTTCGGCCTGCTGTTCACACTCGGCCTCACGGTGATCGTCACCGGTACGCTGTCGGGCATCGGCGGGGCCGGTGGGCTGGGCGTGGCGCTGCGGGTCGGCGCGCTGCTGCTGTCCACCGCGATCAACGTCGGGCTCTTTCTGCTGGCCTTCCGGCTGGCCATCGCGCGGACCATCCCGACCCGGTGCATGGTGCTCGCCTCGGTGATCTCGGCGGTGCTCTGGCAGGTGCTCCTGGCACTGGGTACGTTGCTGGTCGCGCACCAGGTCCGGCACGCGCAGGAGCTGTACGGCATCTTCGGCGTGGTCCTCGGGCTGCTGGCCTGGCTCCAGCTCCAGGCGCAGATCACCGTGTACGCGATGGAGGCCGACGTGGTCCGCGCGCGCCACCTGTGGCCGCGCAGCGTCAGCCCGCCGCCGCTGACCGGGGCGGACCGCAAGGCGTACACGGGCTACGTGGAGGCCGAGCGCCGGCTCCCGCCCGACGAGCAACGGGTCGCCGTGCACTTCCCCTCGGAAGCACCCGGCGACCCGTCGGATCGTACGCAGGAGTCAGGCGGCTAGCTCGACTCCCTTACGCGGCCGGCGCCGGCTGCCCGCCAGGTACGCGGCGGCCATCAGGAAGCCGAACCCGAGGAACAGCGGGCCGGCCGCCCCGCCGCCGATCGGCAGGCCGAAGCTGGCCAGTTTCGCGGCGCTGGTGCTGGTGACCTGGTACGAGGTACCGGCCGTGGTGGCGAAGCTGATCACGCCACCGGAGTTGGTGAACGGTACCGACCCGTTGGGGTTGCCGTTGGCGTCCAGGGTGCTGACGCTGACCGTACCCGTCGACCAGGGGTTCTTGATCTTGACGTTACCCCCGACGTCGCTGCTCAGGGTGACCGGGCTGACCTTGCCGCCGGACAGCGCCGCGGAGACCACGAACGCGCCCTTGGCCCGCAGCCGGGTGAACGAGGCGTTCTTCGTGGTCGGCCAGTCGGCGTCACCGAAGATTCGGATCGTGCCGGACACGCTCTGCATCAGCATCGAGTCGACCGCCTCGATGCTGCCCGCGGTCTCGATGCCGCCGCCGCTCTGCGCGACGGTCAGGTTGGTCGAGCGCCACTGCTTCTTGATCGCGGCGTCGAACTTGCTCTCCAGGTCGGCGGCCGGCCAGCCGGCGCGCGCCGCGATCGGGAACTCCTTGGGGAAGCCGTTGCCCATGTTCTCGCCGGACGTGACGCCCCACGAGTTCATCTGCTGGAGCGTGTTGATCGCGATCTGGAGCTGGGTCGGGTCGCCGCCGACGTAGATGTTCTCGCCGGGGAAGACCCCGCCCTCCATGTTGATCGGCTGGTCGCCCGGGTTGAAGGTGTTCGACGTGCTGGTCGAGCCGTTGATGTTCTCGGCCATCAGGTACACGGTCTTGCCGTTGACCGTACCGGTGGGCATCTTGGCCAGCTTGGCCAGCGCGTTCTGCCACACCGGGATCAGGTTCGAGTCCACGCCCAGCGTCTTGCTCGCCTGGATGAGGAAGTTCTCGGTCCGGATGATGAAGCCGATGTCGAGGTTCGGGTTCAGGTCATCGGATGCCTCGTGCGCGGAGCTGTGCGCCATCACCAGCCGACCCTTGCTGTCGGTCGTCAGGTAGTCGCGGAAGAACGCGTCGACCGCCTTCAGGTTCGGGTACAGCTGGGTCTTCAGGAAGTTCTGGTCCTGGGTGTAGTCGTAGTAGGAGATCGACGGCACCGCGGCGAAGAACCCGTTGGACTTCTGGTCGGTCCACCGGTTGCTCTTGCCCGACTTCGGCGACGCCGGGGCCGGCGTGGGCATGAACTGGTGGAACGGCGCCATCGAGCGCTGCCACATCTCGCCCTTGTAGCCGCCGCTCTGCGCGGTCCAGTTGATCTGCCACTGCTGCTCGGCGTGCTGCTGCACGTTGTACGGCTGAATCAGGTCGGGGTGGTTGGCCGAGGCCAGGCCGTAGAACGGCGCCTCGACGTTGTAGTTGTACCAGTACCGCGGGAACTGGGTGAAGTCGCTGGAGACCCACTGGCCGTTCATGCCGGCCAGGACGTGCCCAGGCTGCGAGGCCGAGCCCATCGCGTACAGCGAGCCGTACCAGTACGCGTTCATCGTCGAGTCGCCCGTCTGCACGTACGACTTGAGCCAGTAGTTCTTCCAGAAGGCGCGGTGCCCGGTCAGCTCGCTGGCGACCCCGCTGGTGGTCATCGCGTTGACCGCGCTGGTGGCGCTGCCGGCCAGGCTGGACGCGCTGGGACCGCCGCCGCCCTGCCGCGCGTCGCCGCGGAACACCGTGGCCAGCTCCACCGTCGAGCCGCCGGCCAGGGTGAACGAGCCGGTGACCGTCGAGCCGCTGGTGCTGGCCTTGGAGAAGCCGACCCCGACCGGGCGTACCGCGATGCCGACCTCGGACTGGAAGTCGCTGGAGCCCTTGAGGTTGTTGTGCCGGGTGGCGAAGATCGTGCCGCCGGACTGGCCGACCGTGGTCGGGTACGTGGTGTGCGAGTCCGGACCGGGCAGGCCGAGCGTGATGTTGAGGGTCACCGACGGGCTACCCGACGGGGTGGACAGTTCGGTGATGACGTCGCCGTTGGTGCCGGCGACGTACGAGCGCATGTCCACGCTCGCCGAGCCGAGCTGCACCCGGCTGCGTACCTCGGCGTTGAGGATGTCCTGGGTCATCGAGTAGACCGGCCCCGGGTTCGGGCTGGCCTGCGACGAGGAGACGGTCAGCGAACCCAGCGAGAGGATCGCCGGTACCAGCGTGGAATGGCCGGAGTTCCAGGCGGTACCCCAGAAGGTGCTCTTGCCGAAGTAGAACTTCTGGTTGGTGTTCTTGTCGCCGCCGACGATCACGCCGACGTCACCGTTGCCCAGCAGC
>VAXX01000226.1 GCA_005885115.1 Actinomycetota bacterium
GGGCATGCGTACGCGACGGGATCAAGCCCGATCGAGGTGCGCCGCAGGCACGTCCCGAGGCTCTGCCCGCCGATCTTGTCCAGCTACTGATCACGCGCGTTGGTCTCGCTGAGCCGGAGGTGGCGGCGATGAGCAAGGCCGAAGCGGTCGAGCGACTCAATCGGTACTGGACTGAGGGGCGGTAGCCACCTACCACGACGCCAGGCGCAGCGCCAGCGCGGCTACGGCCAACACGAGGAAGCCGACCGCCAGCGGGAAACCCTCATCTGCGGCAAAGGCGCGGGCGCGTGCGTGCGTCACGATCGCTCCGGTGAAGTACAGGACGACACCGGTCGCGGCGGCCACCCCGAGCACGGGTACGCGGACGCCGACGAGTAGGCTGAGTGCGCCGGCCGCCTTGAGGACGCCCAGCACGGGCAGCCATGACTCCGGTACGCCGAGCCGGTTCATCGTGACGACGACGCGCTTGATGCGGGCGAGGTACACGGTGGCGGACAGCGCGAGTCCGACGGCGAGCGTGGCGGTGACCGCGACGGAGGCGGGGAACATGACCGGACTCCCTTCTCAGCGGGCGATGCCGACGGTCTGCCCGATCGACGTCGGGTCGTCAAGGGCGTGGAGCATGTAGTGGGCGACGTCGGCACGGGATACCAGCGCGCCGCCCCGGATATTGCGGCCGTACGCCGTCCGGTACGTGCCGGTCAACGGCTTGTCGGTCAGTCGGGGCGGGCGTACCACGGTCCAGTCCAGGCCGCTGTCGCGCAGCAGCTCCTCCATGAGCGCGAGGTCGGCGTAGTGCTCCCGGAGCACGGCGCCGATCACCGGGCTGAACAGGTGCCGCATGAAGAACCCGTCGCCGGGGTCGTGCCGGGGCGGGTTCGGTCGGCCGGGCGACGCGACGGTACCGACCGGGGCGGCGCTGACCACGACGATCCGGCGTACGCCGGTGGCCCGCATCGCCTCCACGATGGCCCGGGTGCCGGCTGCGGTGACGCCCGCCTCGGCCCGCGACCGTGGACCGAGCCCGGACAGGACCGCGTCCGCTCCGGCTACGGCCGACTCGAGCACGGCCGGGTCCGGCGCGCTCAGGTCGGCGGTGAAGGTCCGTACGTTGTGCGGCACCTTCGCCGGGTCGCGTACCACGGCGGTCACCTCATGGCCGGCCGCGACGGCCTGGTCGAGAATGCGCCGACCGATGCCGCCGGTTGCCGCGAAGATCGTCAGCTTCATCTGGGTATCCTATCTTCGGTATTCCATACGATACGAGGACCGTGTTATATGAAAACCGTAGCATCTGACGACCGCGCCGCCCAGCGCCGCCGGCGGCGGTTGGCCAACGAGATCAAAGAGTCCCTGCGTGACCTGCGGATCCAGCTCGCGCTGCTGAACCACCAGGTCGGTAACCAGCTTGACCTCAAAGACGTCGACCTGGACTGCCTCGACCTGGTCTTCCGGCATGGCCCGCTGAGCCCGACCGCGCTGGCCCGGCGGGCCGGGCTGCACCCGGCCACGATGACCGGCATCCTCGACCGGCTCGAGCGCGGCGGCTGGATCGCGCGCGAGCGCGACCCAGCCGACCGGCGCGCAGTGGTCGTACGGGCGCTCCGTGACCGGGGCGGGGAACTGCTGCGCCACTACGCGGGGATGAACGGTGCGATGGACCGGCTCTGCGCCGGGTACGCCGACGGCGAGCTCGAACTGCTCGCGGATTTCCTGCGGCGGACGACCGAGGCCGGTCGGGCGGCTACCGACGAGCTCGCGGGCGACTGAGCTCGGCCTACGCGTAGTGAGAATAAGGGCGGACGTTATTCTCACTTCTGAAGTTAAGTGAGAGTAAGCTCGGTTCGTGTCATCAGTTTCCGCTGCGCCAAGCGGCTGGCCGGCGGTCCGGTACGAGACGTTACCGTGGACGGGCGCTCGGCTCACCAACCTCGTCCCCCGTCGTCAGCTTCGCCGGATCCAGGGTCCCTACGAGGCGGCGGTCGTACCAGAGATCGCCGCTCGAAACCTGGCGCTACCTACCGAAGTCCTGACCGTCGCCGAGGAGGCCGCCAACGAGGTGGCCCGCTTCGACGCCGACCTGGGCGGGGAGATCGCGCCGTTCGCCGCGGTACTTCTGCGGTCCGAGTCGGCCGCGAGTTCCCAGATCGAGAACCTCACCGCGTCGGCGCGGGCCATCGCCGAGGCGGAGCTCGGAGTCACCGGTAAGCGCAACGCCGTGCAGATCGTGGCGAACACGCGCGCGATGGACGCGGCGCTCGCCCTGGCGGAACAGGTGTGGATCGGCGGGGGCGACCTGGGACCGCACGGGGCGCAATTCGTCCCGCCACAGCAGTCCCGCATCGAACCGGCGATAGCCGACCTCGTCGCCTTCATCCGCCGTGATGACCTGCCCGTGCTCGTCCACGGTGCGGTCGCGCACGCCCAGTTCGAGACCATCCACCCGTTCCCGGACGGCAACGGCCGTACCGGTCGGGCGCTGCTGCACGCGATGCTGCGCAACAAGAGACTGACCCGCAACGTCACCGTTCCGGTCTCGGCCGGGCTGCTCACGAATACCTCGGCGTACTTCGATGCGTTGACCGCGTACCGCCTGGGTGACCCGGCCCCGATGGTCATCCGGCTCGCGGACGCAGCCTTCGCGGCGGTCGTGAACGGACGCCGGCTTGTCGATGAGCTCCGGACGATCCGCGGCGGGTGGAACGAGCGGGTGACCGCCCGGCGCGACTCCAGCACCTGGCGGGTAGCGGACTTCCTGATGCGGCATCCGGTGGTCGATGCCCAACTGCTGACCGCCGAGCTCAACATCCCGCCGAACAACGTGTACCGGTACCTCGAGCCACTGGAGCGGGCTGGCGTACTGATCGAGTTCACCGACCGGCGGCGGAACCGGGCATGGCGGTCCGCCGAGATCCTCGCGGCGCTCGATGCTTTCGCGGCGAGAGCGGGCAAGCGTCGGTTATCCGGGTGAGGGGGCCGGGGCGAGGCGCTGCCAGAGGAATTCGTAGATGAGGGCCGCCTTGACGGCCCGCTGACGATTGTCCGCGGCGGCGCCGTGGCCACCCTCGATGTTCTCGTAGTACGTGACGTCGTGGCCGTGTTCGCGCAGGAGCGCGACCATCTTCCGGGCGTGCCCCGGGTGTACCCGGTCGTCGCGGGTGGACGTGACGAACAGGACCGGCGGGTACGGGCGGCCGGGCGCGACGTTGTGGTACGGGGAGAAGGTGCGCAGGTACGCCCAGTCCGACTCGTCGTCGGGGTCGCCGTACTCGGCCATCCAGGAGGCACCGGCGAGCAGCCGGTGGTACCGCCGCATGTCCAGCAGCGGCACCTGGCTGACGATCGCGCCGAACAGCTCCGGGTACCGGGTGAGCATCACGCCCATCAGGAGGCCGCCGTTGCTGCCGCCCTGCGCACCCAATTGGCGCGGCGTGGTGATGCCGCGGGCGACGAGGTCGGTGGCGACCGCGGCGAAGTCCTCGTACGCGCGGGGCCGGTTCTCGCGCAGCGCCGCCCGGTGCCATTCGGGGCCGTACTCGCCGCCGCCCCTGATGTTGGCGACCACGTACGTGCCGCCGCGGGCCAGCCAGCCCCGCCCGGTCACCGCGTCGTACGCCGGGGTACGGGAGATCTCGAAGCCGCCGTACCCGGTGAGCAGCGTCGGGCCCGGGCCGACAGCCGACCGTCCGACCACGAAGTACGGCACCCGGGTGCCGTCGGGCGAGGTGGCGAAGAACTGCCGGACCGACAGGCCGGTCGCGTCGAAGAAGGCCGGTTCCCGCCGCAGCACCTCGGGTTGCGCGCCGACCTGCCCGTACCACAGGGTGTTGGGTTCGGTGAAACCCGTGGACAGCAACAGGTACTCGTCGCTGTGGTCGGGGTTTGTCGCGCTGACCTCGGTGTGCCCGGCGGCCGGGCCGAGCGGCGTGCGCGTGGTCCCGTCCGGGGTGACCGCCTCGGGGCGGCTGACCACGTCGGTGAGCGCGGTCACGATCAGCCGGTCGCGGGTCCAGGAGTAGTAGTTCAGCGCGGTCCGCGGCGCCGGCTCGAACACCACCCGCAGGTCGCGCCGGCCGGCGAGGAAGGCGTCGGCCGGGGTGATCAGCAGGCTGCCGCCGGGATGGCCGAGCCAGCCGGTACGCAGCGCGATCAGCAGCCACTCGCGGTGGAACGACAGCTCGGCATCCTCGGGTACGTCGATCCGGACCAGCCCGGCGCCGGTGCGCAGGTACGTGTCGCCGCGGTAGAAGTCGCGGCGCCGGTGTACCAGGTCGCGCTCGAAGCCCGGGGTCGGGTCGTGCTCGCCCCACGCCATCATGTCCGCGTACTCGGCCGCGAAGACCAGCGTCGCCTCGGACAGCGGGGTACCCCGCCGCCACTCCCGGACGGTCCGCGGATAGCCGGAGGAGGTGACGTCGCCGATCCCGACGTACAGCCGGTCCAGGTCGATCCAGCCGACCGCGCTCTTGGCCTCGGGAAGGCTGAAACCGTTGTCCACAAAGCCTTTGCGGTCCAGGTCGAACTCGCGGACCACAGCCGCGTCCGCGCCGCCGCGCGACAGGCTGAGCAGGCAACGGGTACCGGCCGGGCGCAGGAAGTCGACACTCTGCCAGACCCAGTTCTCGCCCTCCCGGGTGGACAGCTCGTCGAGGTCGAGCAGCGGTTCCCAGTCCGGTTCGGACCGGCGGTACCCGGCCAGGGTGGTCCGCCGCCACAGGCCCTTCGGGTGGGCCGCGTCCTGCCACAGGTTGTAGAGCAGCTCGCCGTGCCAGTACACGTCGGGGATCCGCGCGTCGGAGTCGAGTACGGCGCGGATCTCGGCGGCCAGCTCCTCGTACCGGGCGGAGGTCAGGCGGGCGAACGTCTCGGCGTTGCGCTCCCGTACCCAGGTCATCGACGCCGGGCTGTCCAGATCCTCAAGCCATTGATAACGATCCATCAAGACGTAGTCCTGAAGGTGCGCCGGTACGCGGCCGGGGATACCCCGACGCTCGCGTGCAGGTGCTGGCGCAGCGAGGCGCCGCTGCCCAGGCCGCACTGCGCGGCTACCCGGTCGATCGGCAGTTCGGTGCTCTCCAGCAGCCGGCGGGCGTGCTCGATCCGCTCGCGCAGCAGCCACCGGCCCGGGCTCAGGCCGGTCTCCTCCCGGAACCGCCGGGTGAACGTGCGTACGCTCATCCGCGCGTAGCCGGCCAGCCGGGTCAGGTCCAGCGGCTGGTCCAGGTGCTCCAGCGCCCAGGCCCGGGTCGGGCCGGTGGTCGCGTCGCCCAGCACCGGCAGCGGCCGCTCGATGAACTGCGACTGGCCGCCGTCGCGCCAGGCCGGTACGACACACTTGCGGGCCGCCCGGTTGGCCACCTCGCTGCCGTGGTCGCGGCGCACGACGTGCAGACACAGGTCGATACCGGCGGCCACCCCGGCGCTGGTCAACACCGGGCCGTCGTCGACGAACAGCACGTCGGGGTCCAGCTTCACCTGGGGGTACCGGCGGGCGAACAGTTCCGCGCTCGCCCAGTGCGTCGTCGCCGGCCGGTCGTCCAGCAGGCCGGCCGCGGCCAGGACGAAGGCGCCGGTGCAGATCGACATGATCCGGGCTCCGCGGGCGTACGCGGTGCGCAGCGCATCGGAGACGTCGGGTACCCCGGGGATGGCGTCGCGGTGGATGCCCGGGACGATCACCGTATCGGCGCAGGCCAGCAGGGTCAGGTCGTGCTCGGGCAGCACGGAGAAGCCGGCCGCGCTGCGGACCGGGCCGCCGTCGGGCGTACAGGTGTGCACCTCGTAGTGGCGCCGGCCGTGCGCGTCCCGGGCGGCGGAGAACACCTGCGCCGGTACGCCGAGGTCGAACGCGACGACCCCGGGCAACGCGAGGACGGCGATCCGGTGGCGGGTACCCATGGCCGGATTCTTGCACATGGTGGCCGTCAGGCCACTCGTCGGCGCCCGTTCCCGCGTCCAGGATGACCTGGTGACAACGACCACTGGCGCGAAGCGCTCCGGCGCCGCAGGCGCCAAGATGCACCGGGCCTGGATCGTGGCGGGGGTGGCGTTCGTGGCCACCGTGGGCGCGGCCGGGTTCCGGGCCACGCCGGGCGTACTCATCAATCCGTTGCGGCAGGAGTTCGGCTGGTCGCTGAGTGCGATCTCCGCCGCCGTGTCGATCAACCTGATCCTGTTCGGGGTCACCGCCCCGTTCGCCGCCGCGCTGATGGAGCGCTTCGGGATCCGGCGGGTGGTCGCCAGCGCGCTGGTGCTGGTCGCCGCCGGGAGCGGGCTGACCGTCTTCATGCGGGCGAGCTGGCAGCTCATCCTGTGCTGGGGCGTCCTGGTCGGGCTCGGTACCGGGTCGATGGCGATGTCGTTCGTAGCCATGGTGACCGGCCGCTGGTTCGTCAAGCGGCGCGGCATCGTCACCGGGGTACTGACCGCCGGCGGGGCCACCGGGCAACTGGCCTTCCTGCCGGTACTCGCGTCGTTGACGGCCCGGTACGGGTGGCGCAGTGCCGCGTTGACCGTCGCGGGGTGTGCGCTCGCGGTCGTACCGCTGATCGTGTTCTTCCTCCGGGACCATCCCGCGTCCGTCGGCCTGCCGGCCTACGGCGCCGACGAGGTGCAGGCGCCTCCGGTGCGTACCACCGGGGCTGCGCGAAGGGCGACCACCGCGTTGCGGGACGCGGCGCGGACCGGGACCTTCTGGCTGCTCGCCGGTTCTTTCGCGATCTGCGGGGCGACCACCAACGGCCTGATCGGCACCCACTTCATCCCGGCCGCGCACGACCACGGGATGCCGCAGACCACCGCCGCCGGCCTGCTCGCGCTGGTCGGGGCCTTCGACATCGTGGGTACGGTGGCCTCCGGCTGGCTCACCGACCGGTACGATTCGCGGCTGCTCCTGGCCATGTACTACGGCCTGCGGGGGTTGTCCCTGCTCGTCCTGCCCGGCCTGCTGGCCGCCACGCTGCACCCCAGCATGCTGGTGTTCGTGCTGTTCTACGGCCTGGACTGGATCGCCACCGTACCCCCGACGATCGCGCTGTGCCGCGAGCGCTTCGGCGATGCCGGGCCGGTGGTGTTCGGCTGGGTGTTCGCCTCCCACCAGGTCGGCGCGGCGCTGGCCGCCAGCGCGGCCGGGTTCATCCACGACCAGACCGGCCGGTACGACGCGGCGTTCTACCTCGCGGGTCTGCTCGCTCTCGGCGCTGCCGCGCTCTCGTTCGGTATCCGTCGCCCGCGCGTCCAACTGCGGGTGGCCTTCGCCGAGTGACCTGTACGTCGGCCGCCGCGGGAGCGCCGCGCACGGTACCCCCGCCGTCGTCGGCGACCCGGCCCCCGGCCGAGTACGCCGGGGGCGCGTGCCAACTGATGGACTTCGATGTCGTGTCGGCGGTGCTCGGGGTCCGGTTCGAGGTCGCCGGGGCGGGCAACGTCGACGACACGTACACCTGCGTGCTGCAACGGGTCGACGTACGGCTGCCCGACCTGTCGCTCGCGGTCACCCCGACCGTGGCGGACACCGGGATCTTCCACGACAAGGTGATCCCGAAGGGCGCCACGGTGCTCAGTGACCTGGGCAAACTCGGGTACAGCCGGCCGGTGCCGGCCTCCGGTGACGCCGGGCCGGGGGTCGAGGTCGGCTGGCTGTCCGGCAACCAGCGGCTGATGGTGCTGCGCTACCGCGGCCCGGCCGGTACCGCCCCGGGCGACGTCACCGCCCTCGGGCCGAAGCTGGTCGACCTGGCCAAGAAGGTCGACCAGGCCAGCGAATGATCGGCCTAGGCCGGCATCGGGTCAGCGGGCCGCGACGAAGACCCGGGAGGCGACCTCGCGGGGCAGCCGGATCTGCTCCCCGGCCTGGTCGATGATGACCTCGTCGCGGTCCTGCGCCACGTGCACCGTCGCGCCCGGGTCGACACCGGCGGCGTGCAGTTGGCGCAACACATCGGCGTCGGTCTGTACGCTCTCGCAGATCCGCCGGACGATCACCGCGCCGGACAGGCCGGGGAAGGCCAGGTTGCGCTCGCCGTCCACGCCCGGCTCGGCCGTGGTCCCACCGACGAAGTCGTCCAGGCCCGGGATCGGGTTCCCGTACGGGGAGCGGGTCGGCCGGCCCAGCAGCTCGTAGAGCCGCGCCTCGACCGCCTCGCTGATCACGTGCTCCCAGCGGCAGGCCTCCTCGTGGGCCGCCTCGTACGGCAGGCCGATCACGTTGACCAGCAACAGCTCGGCGAGCCGGTGCTTGCGCATGACCCGGACGGCGTACCCGCGGCCCGTGGCGGTCAGGTGCAGGTGCCGGTCGCCCTCGACGGTGAGCAGGCCGTCGCGCTCCATCCGGTTGACCGTCGGGCTCACCGTCGGGCCGCTCTGGTGCAGGCGCTCCGCGATCCGGGCACGCAGCGGGACGACCCCTTCCTCCTCGAGTTCGAGGATGGTCCGCAGGTACATCTCGGTGGTGTCGACCAGATCGTTCACGGGTTCCTTCCCTCCGACCGTCGATGCTACCTGCCGGGTAGGACAGACTAAGGACGTGAGGGATCACTTGATCACCGTCCCGGAGCTGGCCGAGGCGCTGGCTTCCGCGCGGCCGCCGACCGTACTGGATGTCCGCTGGCGGCTGGCCGGCCCGCCGACCCGGGGGGACTACGAAGCCGCGCACATCCCGGGCGCGGCCTTCATCGACCTGGACGCGCAGGTGTCCGGGCCGCCGGGCGCGGGCGGGCGGCACCCGCTGCCGGATCCGGCGGCGTTGCAGCAGACGCTGCGGGCGGCCGGGGTCGGTGGGGACCGGCCGGTGGTCGCCTACGACGCCGGGGACGGCCAGGCCGCGGCCCGGCTCTGGTGGACGCTGCGCTGGGCGGGACATCCAGCGGTACGGGTGCTGGACGGCGGCTTCGCCGCGTGGCGGGCCGGCAAGCGGCCCGTCGAGCCGGGGACGGCGACCCCGGTACGCGCAGACTTCACCGTCAGTCCGGGCCACCTGCCGGTGCTCGACGCGGCCGACGCGGCGAAGGTCGCCGGGGCCGGGGTCCTGCTCGACGCCCGGGTACCGGCCCGGTACCGCGGCGAGACCGAGCCCGTCGACCCGGTGGCCGGGCATATTCCGGGCGCGGTGAACCTGCCCAGCGCCGACCTGGTCGGACCGGACGGGCACCTGCTCCCGCCCGAGGCGCTACGGGAACGCTTCGCCGCCGCCGGGGTACGCCCGGACCGTCCGGTGGGCGTGTACTGCGGCTCCGGCGTGACCGCCGCGCACACCGTGCTCGCGCTCACCGTCGCCGGGGTTCCGGACGCCGCCCTGTACGTCGGCTCGTGGAGCCACTGGATCACCGACCCGACCCGCCCGATCGGCCGCTCATGACCTCGACCGTGGTGTGGACCGAGGACCTGCTGCGGTACGACCTCGGTGACCATCCGCTGGACCCGGTACGCGTCGAGCTGACCATGGCCCTGGCCCGGGACCTCGGCATCCTCGACCGGCCGGACGTGTCGATGTGCAGCCCGGCGCCGGCCGACGAGGCGGCACTGACCCGGGTTCACGAGCGCGCGTACATCGAGGCGGTCAAGCGCGGCGGACCGGGGTACGGGCTGGACACCCCGGACAACCCGGTGTTCCCCGGGATGCACGAGGCGGCCGCCCTGGTGGCCGGTGCGACGCTCGCCGCCGCCGAGGAGGTCTGGTCCGGCCGGGCACTGCGGGCGGTCAACATCGCCGGGGGACTGCACCACGCGATGGCGGACCGGGCCAGCGGCTTCTGCGTGTACAACGATCCGGCGATCGCGATCGCCCGGTTGCTCGACCTCGGGGCGACCCGGATTGCATACATAGACGTCGACGTCCATCACGGCGACGGGGTACAGGAGATCTTCTACGCCGATCCGCGGGTACTCACCGTCAGCCTGCACGAGACACCGCTGGCGCTGTTCCCGGGTACCGGGTTCCCGACCGAGACGGGCGCACCGGGCGCCGAGGGCAGCGCCGTCAACGTCGCGCTCCCGCCCGGTACCGGCGATCCGGGGTGGCTGCGGGCGTTCCACGCGGTGGTGCCCTCGGTGGTACGCGCGTTCGCGCCCGAGGTCGTCATCAGCCAGTGCGGCGCCGACGGGCACCGGCTGGACCCGTTGGCGGACCTGCGGTTGAGCGTGGACGGGCAGCGGGAGAGCTACCTGGCGATGCGGGCGCTGGCCGACGAGCTGTGCGGCGGTCGGTGGATCGTGACCGGTGGCGGGGGGTACGCCCTGGTCGAGGCGGTACCCCGGGCGTGGCCGGACCGGATGACCGACGGTACGCCGCCGCGCTGGCAACCGTGGGAACCCAGCGGCGCACCGGACGCGCTCGACCGGGCGGTACTGGCGACCCGGCGGGCGGTCTTCCCGTTGTACGGGCTCGACCCCTTCGATCCCCGGGACTGATCCGGCGATGGGGCGGGCGGCGGACGTACTCCTGGCCGACGGTTCGACTGTCCACATGCGACAGATCGAGCCCGGGGACGCGGACGCGATCGTCGCGCTGCACTCGCGGTTCTCGGCGCGCACCCGGTACCTGCGGT
>VAXX01000227.1 GCA_005885115.1 Actinomycetota bacterium
GTCCACCACCTGCCGCAGCCGCCGCCGGTCCCCGGCGATGACCAGCTCGGTGGGCAGGTCGGCCACCAGGTCGAGCCCGGCCGCCTCGGTCGCCGGCTCGATGTCGTCGACCGCCTCCCGGACCAGTTCGGCCAGGTCCAGCGGCTGGTACCGGATGGTGGCGTGCCCGGCGTCGAGGGCCGCGAGGTCCAGCAGGTCGTCCACGACCCGGCGCAGCGCGACGGTGTTCCGGTCGACCATCTCCAGGAGCTGCGGCCACTGCGCCGCCCGTACCCCGTCGGGCAGGTCGCGCAGCAGCTCGACGCCGGCGGCGATGGAGGTCAGCGGGGTACGCAGCTCGTGCCCCACCAGCGCCAGGTAGTCGTCCTTGCTGCGGACCAGTTGCCGCTCCAGCTCCTCGGCGCGGCGCCGTTCGAGGTACTGCCCGATGTGCGCGGCGATCCCGGACAGCAGCGCGACCACCCCGTCCTCGGGGTCCTCCACCACGTCGGCGAAGACCGCCAGCACGCCGAGGACGCGGCCGCCGCTGCGGACCGGGAACGCCAACGCCGCGCGCAACCGGCAGCGCCGGGCGACGTCGGCGGACAGGCCGCTGGGGGTGGTCTCGACGTCCCGGATCCAGAGGATCTGCCCGTCCCGCCAGGCCGCACCGGCCAGGCCCACACCCCGACTGAGCTGCTCGGGTACGGGCAGGTCCGCGTCCACCTCCGGCGCGGTCCACCGGGCCACCGGCCGGAGTACGTCGGCCCCCTCGTCGACCAGCCACAGTTCGGCGTGCGGCCAGCTCAGGCTGGCGGCGACCGCCGCGAGTACCCGCGGTCCGGCCTCCTGCACCGTGTCCGCCTCGGCCAGCGCCGAGGTGACCGCGAGCTCGGCGGCCCGGAACCGCTCGACCCGCCGCTGGGCGGTCACCTCGTGCAGCGTCATGACCGCGCCGGCGATCTCCCCGCCGGTACCCGGGATCGCCTGCCCGTCCACCGAGAACGCCCGTCGCCGCCGGTCCGGACCGATGAGGAGCAGCTCAACGTCGCGTACCCGCTCGCCGCGCAGCGCCCGCAGCAGCGGTATGTCCTCGGGCGGCAACGGCTGCCCGTCCGCGTCGTACGGGATCAGCTCGCGGGCCCAGGTGTCCACCCGCCCGTCGGCCGGCGGGTCACCGGACAGTGCCCGTACCGCCGCGTTCAGCCGGGTCACCCGGCCCTCGCCGTCGCAGGCGATCACCCCCACGTTGAGGCTGTCCAGCACCGCGTCGAGGAAGCCGCGCTGCCGGTCCACCTCCTGCCGGGCCAGCTGCTTGGCGACCAGGGCGGCGCACGCCTGGGCCGCGTGGTCCAGGGCGCGCATCTCGTCGGCGGTCCACACCCGGGGCCGGTAGTCGATCGCCGAACAGATCCCGACCGCGTTCTCGCCCGGGTCGCGGATCGGGAAGCCGAGGTACGCCCGCCCGCCGACGGCGCGCAGCGGCGCGTCCAGCGGTACCCGGGCATCGCGCTGCACGTCCGCGACCACGACCGGGAAGCCGCTGGACAGCACCAGCCCGGCCAGGGTGGAGGTCAGCGGGACGTCGGGCATCACCTGCCAGGCCGAGGGCAGTCCGACCCCGCCGGCCAGCCGCAGCCCGGTACCGTCGATCAACTGCACCAGCACCGTCGGCGCCGTCGCGGCCTGCGCGGCCAGCGCGGCGAGCCGGTCCGCGGCGCGGTCGGAGAGCGGGCTGCGGCCCATCGTGACCGAGGACTCCCGCTCCGGGGCCACGGTCGAACCCCCTTCACGGTCAGCAGCCGGCACAGCTCAAGGATAGGGCAAAAGGGGCAAAATTCTAAGGGGTACTAGCATCGCCAGCGTGACCCCGCACGTCGCCCGGTTCGCCGAGCTGACCACACCCGTCCTGTACGCCCTGCTCCGCCTGCGCGCCGACGTGTTCGTGGTCGAGCAGCGGTGCGCGTACCCGGACCTGGACGGGCGGGACCTCGAACCCGGTACCCGGCACGTGTGGCTGGACACCGACGGCGGCGTACCCCTGGCGTACCTGCGGATCCTCGAGGAGCGGGACGGTACCGCGCGGATCGGCCGGGTCTGTGTCGCACCCGCCGGCCGGGGTCGCGGCCTGGCCCGCGCGGTCCTGGCCCACGCCCTGGACCTGATCGGCCCGCGCCCGTGCGTGCTGGAGGCGCAGGCCCACCTCGCCGGCTTCTACACGAGCCTGGGCTTCGTCGCCACCGGCCCGGAGTACGTCGAGGACGGCATCCCGCACGTACCGATGCGGCGCGCCGCCGCTACGGCAGGGCGGCCACCAGCTCCGCCACGGACCGGCGCCGGCCGGTGAAGAACGGCACCTCCTCGCGGACGTGCCGGCGGGCGCGGGAGGCCCGCAGGTCGCGCATGAGGTCGACGATCCGGTGCAGCTCGTCGGCCTCGAAGGCGAGGATCCACTCGTAGTCGCCGAGCGCGAAGCTGGCCACCGTGTTGGCCCGTACGTCCGGGTAGCCGCGCGCCATCCGGCCGTGCTCGGCCAGCAGCTCCCGGCGCTCCTCGTCGGGCAGCAGGTACCACTCGTACGAGCGGACGAACGGGTACACGCACACGTACCGGTGGGCCGGCTCGCCGGCCAGGAACGCCGGCAGGTGGCTCTTGTTGAACTCGGCCGGCCGGTGCAGGGCCAGCTGCGACCAGACCGGAGTCAGGTGCCGGCCCAGCGCGGTACGTCGCAGCGCCCCGTACGCCTCCTGGAGCAGCTCGCTGCTCGGGGCGTGCCACCACACCAGGACGTCGGCGTCGGCGCGCAGGCCGGAGACCTCGTACGTCCCCCGGACCACGACGTCCTTGCCACCCAACTGTTCGAGCAGCGTCTCGACCTCCGAGCTGAGCCCGGTCCGCTCGGAGGGCAACCACCCCTCGACCTTGAAGACCGACCACATCGTGTAGCGGATGCTCGCGTTCAGCTCCCGGATGCGGGCGGCGTTGGAGGGCTCGCTCATGCGACCGAGTCTAGGATCCGCTGTGCGGCCGCCCAACCCGACCGTACGCACGCCGGGACGCCCACCCCGTCGTACGCCGCTCCGGCGACCGCGATCCCTTGCATGTCAACAAGTTCCGCCCGGGCCCGGCCGACCCGGTCGAGGTGTCCCGGCGCGTACTGCGGCAGGGCGCCACCCCACCGGGTGACCCGGGTGCGCTCCGGCTCGGGCAGCGGATGCCCGAGCAACCGGCCGAGCTCCGCGTGGACGAGACCGGCCAGCTCCTCGTCCGAGCGGTGCAGGACGGCCACGTCGCCGTACCGGCCCACCGAGGCGCGCAGGACGGCCAGCCCGTCGGGCCGGGCCAGGTGCGCCCACTTGGTGGTGAAAATCGTCAATGCCTTGACGGCGTACCCCTCGCTCGCCGGCACCAGGAAGCCGGACAGCTCCGGCAGCCTGGCACCCCGTACGGCCAGGGTCACCAGCGCCACGCTGGCGTAGTCGAGCGCGCCGATCTCGGCCGCCGCCCCCGGCGCGACGCCGGTCAGCAGGCGCGCCGCCGGACGCGCCGGTACGGCCAGCACGACCAGCGCCACGCTGGCGTAGTCGAGCGCGCCGACCTCGGCCGCCGCCCCCGGCGCGACGCCGGTCAGCAGGCGCGCCGCCGGACGCGCCGGTACGGCCAGCACGACCGCGTCGGCGTCGAGCACCTCGCCGCCCACCGAAACGCGCCAGGCGTACCCGTCCCGGGCCAGCGCCCGAACCGGTGCGCCGAGCCGGACCCGCGCACCGGAGGCGGCGGCGACCGCGTCGACCAGACGACCGAGCCCACCGTCGACGGTCGCGAACACCGGCCCGCCGCCGGACACCCGCCGCGCCAGCGCGGACCGGACCGCGCCGGTGAGCGTGGACTCGGTACGGCAGGCGGCGGCCAGGGCCGGGACCGTGGCGGCCAGCGACAGGTCGTCACCCCGCCCGGCGTACACCCCGCCGAGGAGCGGGTCGACGAGCCGGTCCAGGACCGGTACGCCCAGGCGAGCCCGGACCAGCTCCCCGACCGATACGTCGGCGCCGGGGGCGAGCACGGGGTGGCCCTCGTCCCGGTCGGTACCGGTGACCGGGGCGAGGTCGGCGACGGTGGCGGGATCGGCCGGTACGCCCATCAACGTTCCGCGCGGGATTGGCCGCAGGTGCCCGTCGACGGCCAGGGCCGCCGGTACCGGCTCCGGATGCCGGAGCGCCTCGCCCAGCCCGACCCGCTCGGCGAGGCGCACCGCCGCCGGGTCACCGGTCAGGAACGTTTCGGCGCCCGCCTCGGCGTACCCACCGTGGAAAGGCCGGGTGTGCAGCTTGCCGCCGAGCCGGTCGGCCTGGTCCACGACCGTGATCCGGGCCTGCGGGCCCAGCTCGTCGCGCAGCCGCAGCGCGGCCGAAAGCCCGGTGATCCCGCCGCCCACCACCACGATCGTCCGGCCCGCCATACCTGACAGGTTGTCAGGCCCAGATCGCGAGCCCGCCCCGGGGCAGGCACACCGCGCGCAGCGTGCCCGGTCCGGACAGGCTCCACGCCTCGTAGAAGGAGTCCGGTGGCACGTGCAGCTGATCACCTCCGTCGAACAGCAGGCGGAGCCGGCCGTCCTTGAACGCCATGGCGGCGAGCACCCGGGCACCGAACAGGTCCAGCGCCGCGCCCACCTCCTGCCGGTGAGGAGCGAGCCGCACCGAGATCGCCCCCGATTCGGGGGTGACGCCACGCACCAGCGTGGCGGGGCACCCCACCACGATCTCGGTGGACTCGTCCAGCACCAGCGTGAGCTGGGCGTCCAACCGGAGCTGGGTGACCCGCATGGTCTGGTAGGGCAGTGCCCAGCGATCGGGCCGCTCGACCGCGCCCAGCTCGCCGGGACTGGAGAAGGACAGGTAGACCACGTCAGACCGGCCACCCGTTCGTACTCATGTTCGAATCCTAGCGGGCCGGCCGGCGGTCTCAGGCCGAGGCGGCGGCACATTTTTACGT
>VAXX01000228.1 GCA_005885115.1 Actinomycetota bacterium
GGTGCGGTGCTCGCCGGGCGGTGCGCGCTGGCCCGGTGGCGGCCGACGTGCCGGGTTTCGCGGCGCGAGTCGGCGGGGTCGCGGTGGCGTCCCGCGGTCGTGGTCGATGCGGTGATTCCGATCAGGTAGGCACGATCGGTGGCCATGAGGTGCCTCCCAGGTATGTGTAGAACGCCACGATATGCCCGAATAACCCCGGCATCCGGGAGGCGCGCCGGTGCGGTTGGATGGTCCCATGCTGGTGGGACTGACCGGTGGTATCGGCGCCGGAAAAAGCGTCGTCGCGGCGCGCCTGGCCGAGCTGGGCGCCGTCGTGATCGACTCGGACCGGTTGGCGCGCGAGGTGGTGGCGCCCGGCACCGACGGGCTGGCCGAGGTGGTGGCCGCGTTCGGGCCGCAGGTCGTGGGACCGGACGGTGGCCTGGACCGGCCGGCGCTGGGCCGGCTGGTGTTCGCCGACCCGGCGGCGCGCCAGCGGTTGGAGGCGATCGTCCATCCACGGGTACGCGCCCGGGCCGCCGGGCTCGTCGCGCAGGCACCGCCGGGCTCGGTGGTCGTCAACGACGTACCACTGCTGGTCGAGACGGGCATCGCCGGTACGTTCGACGTGGTGGTCGTGGTGCTCGCGAGCGTGGAGAACCGGATCCGGCGCCTGGTCGGCGGGCGGGGGATGACCCCGTCGGAGGCGCGGGAGCGGATCGCCGCTCAGGCCACCGACGAGCAGCGGCGCGCGGTCGCGGACGTGGTGCTGGACAACGACGGTACGGTCGAGCAGCTCCGTACCGCCGTGGACCGGCTGTGGCGGGAGCTCACCGAGCGGGCCGGGTCAGCGGCGGTACGTGACCCGGGGTGACGTCGAGGTACCCGTACGCCCCGTAGCCCGTACGCAGCTCCACCCGGCGCAGCGTCCCGGAGCCGTCCACCCAGTACCGCAGCAGCCCCTGCCCCGGTGCGGTGGCGGCCTCGGCGGCCTCCCGGATCTCGTACACGGTCACCGGTACGCCGCCGACCGCGTCGGTACGCAGCCACGAGGCCCGGGTCCGCAGCTTCCCAGGATCCGGGCTGCCGGCGAGTGCCGCGCCGAGCAGGATGTCCAGGTCGCTGGAGCCCTGGCGGTCGTGCTGCGCCCAGGTGACCAGTTGCCAGCCGCCCTTGGGCGGCGCCAGCGGCGGCGGGCTGCTCGCCCCGGCCGGGGTGGCCCGGGTCGTGACGCCCATCCGGTCCGCCCAGACCAGCGTCGCCCGGCCCGGGTCGTCGGCGTCCCGGGTGGCGAGGTACGCGGTCGTACCCGTCCAGTCCAGCCAACCGTCCGCGCGGACCAGCCCGGCCGGTGCGTACGGCAGCAGTACGCTGACCCAACCGCCGTGGACGGCCCGTTCGCGTACCCCCAGTTTGGCCAGCACCGCCGCCTCGGCCGCGGTGACCGGCCGCGGCGAGACCGGCGCGCCGCCGAGCATCTCCACAGCGGCCGGCGCGGTCCGATCGTCCCGGTTGAACTCGATCCGGACCGGCAGATCCTTGCGCAGCAAGGCATCCAGCCGGCGTAGCCGGCCGTTGTCGTCCAGCCAGTAGGTCACCTCGGCGCCGCTGGCGGCCCCGATGGCCGGGCGGGCCGGCCCGGCGACCGTCGGCGGCAGCGCCGCCGGACCGGTGATCACGTCCACCGCCACTCCGTTGACCATCGTGCGGCGCAGGAACCGGGGCGCCGCCGCGGCCAGCGCCCGGGCGTCGTCGGGCTGGGTGGCCGACAACCCGAACAGCAGGGCGAGCACGCCGTCGAAGGGGGACCCGTCCGGGCCGCTGGCGGCCAGGTGCCGGACCCGCCAGTCGTCCGTGGGCGGCTGCGCCGGCGGCGGGGGGTACGGGTCCACGATGCCGGTACCGTCAGCGGCCGGTGCCCGCCGGCCCAGGTGTACCGCGACCAGCTCGGGTACCGCCTCGACCAGCCCGTCGGCGGCACCCGGCCGGTCGGCCGTACTCGCCAGGTAGACCAGCGGCCGGCGCCAGTCCAGCCAGCCGGTGAGGTGGACCGCGGAGCCGGGGGTACCGATGGTGGCCCGGAAGCCGGACTGCCCGTCCCGGAAGTCGTTCAGCCGTACCGAGGCCAGCCGCCGCACCTGCGCCGCGGATACCGGCTGCCCGTTCTCGGCGGCCCCGGACTGGGGCGTGCAGGAGGTCAGGCCGTTGCCGAGCCCGAGCACGGCGGCACCGGCCAGGCTGAGCAGGGCGATGACCGCGCGCTTGCGGCGGCGGTCCGCGGGGCTGATGGACGTCACGCCGGTGCAACGGGCCTGGCCGGGCATCGGTGACGGGTGGACAGGTCAGGTCGCTCGCGGCGGCCGGTCTGCGCCAGGCGCGACCGCGGTGCGCGCGCCGGCGAATGTGCCGGGTGCTGCATCCGTACGCCGGAACTCGTCCGACCGACCGGTGTGAAAGGTGCGACCGGGGTCCCGGGCGGCCGCCGCGAGCGGCCCACCCGTTGACGGTATCGCGGTGAGATCGGCCACACAATCGCCAACCCGGAGCCGATCGTGCACCGGCCGTGCCAACCCGGACCCGCTTCCTGCTCGGGGCCTCGCCCGGGCCGGGAAACCGGCCGGGAACTGTCAGACCGGCGACGTAGGGTTGCCGCATGGCCCTCGACATCCCGCGCCTCGACGGTCGCTTCGAGGTGATCAGCGACTACCAGCCGTCCGGCGACCAACCGGCGGCCATCGACGAGCTTGAACGTCGGGTACGCCGGGGCGACCGGAACGTCGTGCTGCTCGGGGCGACCGGCACGGGCAAGAGCGCGACGACCGCCTGGCTGGTCGAGCGGTTGCAGCGGCCGGCTCTGGTGATGGCGCCGAACAAGACGCTCGCCGCCCAGCTCGCCAAGGAGTTCCGCGAGCTGCTGCCGAAGAACGCGGTGGAGTACTTCGTCAGCTACTACGACTACTACCAGCCCGAGGCGTACATCCCGCAGACCGACACGTACATCGAGAAGGACTCCTCGATCAACGAGGAGGTCGAGCGGTTGCGCCACTCGGCGACCATGTCGCTGCTGACCCGGCGGGACGTCGTCGTGGTGGCCACCGTGTCCGCGATCTACGGCCTGGGCACCCCGCACGAGTACCTCCAGCAGGCGGTCCAGCTCAAGGTCGGCGCGGAGATCGAACGCGACCGGCTGCTGCGCCGGCTGGTCGACATCCAGTACACCCGCAACGATCTGGCCTTCCAGCGGGGCACGTTCCGGGTCCGCGGGGACACGCTGGAGATCATCCCGGCGTACGAGGAGCTGGCCGTCCGCATCGAGTACTTCGGTGACGAGATCGAGGCCCTCTACTACCTGCACCCGTTGACCGGAGACGTGGTCCGGAAGGTCGACGAGCTGATGATCTTCCCGGCCACCCATTACGCCGCCGGCCCGGAGCGGATGGAGCGGGCCATCCGGGGCATCGAGGCGGAGCTGGAGGCGCGCCTGGCGGAGCTGGAGTCGCAGCACAAACTCCTTGAGGCGCAACGGTTGCGGATGCGGACCACGTACGACATCGAGATGATGCGCCAGGTCGGGTTCTGCTCCGGCATCGAGAACTACTCGCTGCACATCGACGGACGGGAGCCCGGCAGCCCGCCGCACTGCCTGCTCGACTACTTCCCCGACGACTTCGTCACGGTCGTGGACGAGTCCCACGTGACCGTGCCCCAGATCGGCGGCATGTACGAGGGCGACGCGTCCCGCAAGCGGGTCCTGGTCGAGCATGGCTTCCGGCTGCCCTCGGCGCAGGACAACCGGCCGCTACGGTTCGACGAGTTCCTCGACCGGGTCGGTCAACTGGTGTACCTGTCGGCGACGCCGGGCACGTACGAGCTGCGGCACTCCCAGGGCGACGTGGTCGAGCAGGTGATCCGCCCGACCGGCCTGGTCGACCCGGAGGTGGTGGTCAAGCCGACCAAGGGGCAGATCGACGACCTGATGCACGAGATCCGGGTCCGTACCGAGCGCGACGAGCGGGTACTCGTGACCACGCTGACCAAGAAGATGTCCGAGGACCTGACCGACTACCTGCTGGAGCACGGCATCCGGGTGCGGTACCTGCACTCCGAGGTGGACACCCTGCGTCGGGTCGAGCTGCTGCGGGAGCTGCGCAAGGGCGACTACGACGTCCTGGTCGGCATCAACCTGCTCCGGGAGGGGCTGGACCTGCCGGAGGTGAGCCTGGTGGCGATCCTCGACGCCGACAAGGAGGGCTTCCTGCGCAGCGGCACCTCGCTCGTCCAGACCATCGGGCGGGCCGCCCGTAACGTGTCCGGGCAGGTGCACATGTACGCCGACAAGATGACCCCGTCGATGGCCCAGGCGATCGACGAGACGAACCGGCGCCGGGCCAAGCAGGTGGCGTACAACGTGGCTCACGGGGTCGATCCGCAGCCGTTGCGCAAGAAGATCCACGACATCCTGGACGACATCTACCGCGAGGCCGAGGACAACGACGCGATCCAGGCCAACGCGGACCGGGCCGGGTCGAGCTGAGCGACGGCCGGGGTGTGCTCAGCGCACCCCGGCCACGTCCATCCCGCGCAACTCCTTCTTCAGGTCCACGATCTCGTCGCGGATCCGGGCGGCCAGCTCGAACTGCAACTCCCGCGCGGCGGCGAGCATCTGCTCGTTGAGCTCCTGGATCAGCGCGGCGAGATCGGCGCGCGCCATGCCCTCGCGGGACGTCACGGTCGCCTTCCCGCGACTGCGGGTCTCCGGCACCGGCCCCTTGCCGCGCGACATCTGCCGGCCTCCCCCGCCGACGATCGCGTCGTTGTCCTCGGCCTCGCGGTAGATGTCGTCCAGGATGTCGTGGATCTTCTTGCGCAACGGCTGCGGGTCGACCCCGTGCGCCTCGTTGTACGCCACCTGCTTGGCCCGGCGCCGGTTGGTCTCGTCGATCGCCTGGGCCATCGACGGGGTCATCTTGTCGGCGTACCTGT
>VAXX01000229.1 GCA_005885115.1 Actinomycetota bacterium
TCCTCCAGCGCGCCCTTCGCGGCCGGCGCCCGCCGCGCCTGCAACCGCAGCAGCGCGGCCACGGTCTGCAGGTTGTTCTTCACCCGGTGGTGGATCTCCCGGATCGTCGCGTCCTTGGTGATCAGGGCGCGGTCCCGGCGGCGTACCTCGGTGATGTCCCGGACCAGCACCAGCGCGCCGATCGGCACGGCGGCCGGCATCAGCGGCAGCGCCCGCATGAGCACCGAGGCGCCCCGGGCGTCGATCTCCTTGCGCCCCGGCGCCTCCCCGCGCAGCGCGGCCAGGATCCGACCGCCGGCATCGGTGCCCTCCAGCGGGTCGTCGGCCAGGCGGGTGCTCAGCGCGGCGAGATCCTCGCCCACCAGGTAGGCCGGCCACCCCAGCCGGCGGTACGCGGACTGGGCGTTGGGGCTGGCGTAGGTCACCTTGCCACCGGCGTCGAGGCGGATCAGCCCGTCGCCGACCCGGGGCGCGCTGGTCGTCTCGCCCGGGTGGCGCGGCGGCGGGAACATCCCGTCGGTCACCATCTGGGCCAGGTCGTCGGCGGTGGTCAGGTAGTTGAGCTCAAGCTGGCTGGGGGTACGCGCGGTGGTCAGGTTGGTGTCCCGACCGACCACCGCGATCACCTCGGTGCGGTCGCGTCGGCGTACCGGGATGGCCTCGTGCCGGGCCGGGGTGTCGCCGTACCAGACCGGGTCACCCTCCCGCCAGATCCGGCCCTGGGTCCGGGCGATGTGCAGGTGCGCCACCTCGGCACCGCCGGACACCTTGCCGACCTGGTCGTCCTGGTACGCGGTCGGGGCCGTGGTCGGGCGTACCTGGGCCACGCACACGTACTCGTCGCCGGGCCCCACCGGTACCCACATCAACAGGTCGGCGAAGGACAGGTCGGAGATCAGCTGCCATTCCCCGGCGAGCCGGTGCAGGTGCTCGACGTCGGCGGGCGCGAAGGAGGTGTGCTCCTCGACCAGATCACGCAGCGTGGACACGGCACCTAGCCTCCCATGTGGACCCGGCCGGGCGCGGGGTAGCGTGCGTCACGTGTTCCGACGCGCCGGCTGGCTCCTCGCGCTCGTGCTACTCGTCGCCGGGTTGGGCGGGTGCGGCTGGCTGGCCGCCTCCGGGGTCAGCCACCACAAGCCGGACGCCTTCGTCCTGCGCGGACGGGTCACGGTGCCGGTACCGGCCGGCGACTCCCGCCCGGACGGTGCCGCGTGTGCGGCGTCGGATCCGGCGGTCGTCGCCGGTACGCCGATCCGGGTGACCGGGCCGGACGGGCACCTGCTCGCGACCGGGTACCTCGGTGACGGGGTGATCTCCCGGACCGGTACCGCCGCCAGTTGCGACTTCCCGTTCCAACTCGCCGGCGTACCGGGCGGGGTGGACAGTTACGACATCGCGGTCGGTACCCGGGCGCCGCACCGCTTCCCGGCCAAGGACCTGCGGGAGAACGCCGACGCGGTGATCCCGGTCAACGGGTGACGGTCACCTTCTTCAAGCCCCGGGGGGCGTCCGGGTCCTCGCCCCGGGCCAGCGCCAGTTCGAGCGCGAGCCGTTGCAGCGGAAGGATGTCCAGCAGCGGGGCGTACCGTTCGTCCACCGCCGGGGTGGCGATCCGCGCCGTGGCACCCGCCACGTCGGAGGGTCCGATGGTCACGACGTCGGCGCGGCGCTCACCGAGCCGGGCCACCACCTCCCGCATCGCCTCCCCGCCCGGGCCGTCGCCGACGACGGCGAGCACCGGGATGTCCGGGTCGGTCATCGCGAGCGGACCGTGCAGCAGGTCGGCGCCGGAGAAGGCGAGCGCGGCCAGGTACGAGGTCTCCATGAGCTTGAGCGCGGTCTCCCGGGCGGTCGGGTACGCGTACCCCCGGCCGGTCGTCACCACCCGCGCGGCGAACCGGTAGCGCGGGGCCAGCTCCCCCGGGGTCGGGTCGTCCAGCACCTTCGCGGCCAGGCCCGGCAGCTCCGCCAGGGCCAGCCGCTCGTCCCCGGACAGCTTGCCGTTGCCCGCGCGTACCCCCTCGATGAGCAGCAGCAGCGCCAGCAGCTCCGCCGTGTACGTCTTGGTCGCGGCCACCGCCCGCTCGTGCCCGGCGGCGACGTCGACGTGCAGCTCGGCGGCCTCGGCCAGTGGCGAGCCGGGATTGTTGGTGACCGCGAGGGTGTGCGCCCCGGACTCGCGCGCCGCCTTCATCACCTCGACGAGGTCGGCCGAGCCGCCGCTCTGCGAGACGCCGACGACCAGCGCACCGGCCAGGTCGGGCCGGGCCCCGTACAGCGTCACGGCCGACGGGCTGGCCAGCCCGGCCGGGATGCCCAGGCGGATCTCGGTGAGGTAGGCCGCGTAGAGAGCGGCGTGGTCGGAGGTACCCCGGGCGGTGAAGACCACGTGTCGCGGCCGCCAGTCGGCGATCCGCGCGGCCACCTTCGCGATGGCGCCGGCGCGCTTGGCGGTGAGCAGCCGCTCGTAGCCGTCGGGCTGTTCCGCGATGTCCGCCGCCATCCCTGTGCCGCGCTCGGCCACGGCCCGCCTCCGATCGTTCTCTGCGCGGTTCTCGCGCGCTCCGTGCGCATTATTGCACGTTTCAAAGATCGATCACAACGGTACGCGCAGCAATGCGCAGACCGGCCGGTGCCCCGTGGACACCGGCCGGTCTGCACCCACTCCTATTCGGCGGCCACCAACTGCGGTTCCGCCGGTTCGATGGACGCGGCGTCGGCCGGCGCGCGACCCCGCAGCGGTACCTGCTTGATGAACACCGCCGCGATCGGTACCAGTGCCGCGATGAACATCGCGGAGAAGAACACCGACGAGGTAGCGGTGGCGATCCCGTGCAGCAGCGCGTTGAGGATCGGCAGCGGAATGGCCTTGAGCTTGTCCGGGGACAGGCCGGCCAGCTGCCCGCCGGAGGAGACCGTCGTCGCGACCTTGGGACCGAGCCGGGACGTGAGATCGTCGGTCAGCGTCCGGTTGAAGATCGCACCGAACAGCGAGACACCGAACGAGCCACCGATCGACCGGAAGAACGTCGCGGCGCTACTGGCCACCCCGAGATCCTTCTGGCTGACGCTGTTCTGCGAGATCAGCATGGTGGTCTGCATGAGGAAGCCCATACCCATGCCCAGCACGACCATGAACACCGAGGTGACGAGCTTCCCGGTGGCCATCGTCAACGTGGACAGCAGCACCATGCCGGTCACCATGAACACGCCGCCAAGCACCGGGAAGGTCTTGTAGTGCCCGGTACGGGTGATCAACTGGCCGGCGACGAGCGAGGTCACCAGCATGCCCGCCATCATCGGCAGCAGCAGCAGACCTGAGTTGGTCGCCGACGCGCCCTGGACGACCTGCTGGTACAGCGGCAGGAAGTTGATCGCGCCGAACATCGTGAAGCCGAGCAGGAAACCGACCACCGCCGTGAGCGAGAAGTTGCGGTTCCGGAACAACTGGAGGGACAGGATCGGCTCCGGGGCGCGCCGCTCGACGACGACGAACGCGACGAGCGTGACCAGTGCCAGGGCGATCAGCCCGAGGATCTGCGCGGACCGCCAGGCGTACTCGTTGCCGCCCCACGTGGTGATCAGTACCAGCGCGGTGATGCCGACCGCGAGCAGTCCGGCGCCGGTCCAGTCGATCCGGTGCTCGGTGCGGTACTTCGGCAGCTTGAGCCGGGTGGCCAGCAGGATCAGCGCGACCGCCCCGAGCGGGAGGTTGACGTAGAACGCCCAGCGCCAGCTCAGGTGGTCGGTGATGTACCCGCCGGCGAGCGGCCCGGCGACCATGGCCAGGGCCATGATGCCGGCGAAGTAGCCCTGGTACTTGCCGCGCTCCCGGGGTGGTACCAGGTCGCCGATGATCGCCAGGACACCGACCATCAGGCCGCCGGCGCCCAGGCCCTGCAGGGCCCGGAACCCGATGAGCTGGCCCATGGTGTGCGCGGCACCGGACAGCGCCGAGCCGATGAGGAACACGACGACCGAGGTCAGGAAGATGCTCTTGCGGCCGTACAGGTCGCCGATCTTGCCCCAGAGCGGTGTGGAGACCGTGGTGCCGAGGACGTACGCGGTGACCACCCAGGACAGGTGGGACAGCCCGTGCAGGTCGCCGACGATCCGCGGCATGGCGGTACTGACGATCATGTTGTCGAGCATGGCGAGCATCATCGCGAGCATCAGCGCAGGCAGGACTGCGAGGACCTCGCGCCGGGTTGCCACGGGTTGGGTTTCGGACACAGTACGCTCCCCCGGGATTCGGTTGGATGTTGCTTACTTGCCGACCGGCTAGCAAAGCTACCAGCCGTACGGTAAGCTACGTACTAGCCGGCCGTCAAGTAAGTTTGTGTGAAGGGGTATGAGGTCACCGATGCGCGAGGACACCCGGTCCCGGATCCAGGAGGTGGCCCTGGAGTTGTTCACCGAACAGGGGTACGAGGCGACCTCGCTCCGGGAGATCGCCGAGCGGCTCGGGGTGACCAAGGCCGCCCTCTACTACCACTTCAAGACCAAGGACGACATCGTCGCCAGCTTCATGGCCGACCGTACGGCCGCGTTGAGCCGGCTCATCGAGTGGGCCCGGGAGCAGCCACGTACCCAGGAAACCCGCCGTGAGCTGCTGCGCCGCTACGGTGACGTGCTCTCGGCCAGCAGCCACCACAAGGTCATGCGGTTTCTGGAGCGCAACCAGACCGCGCTGCGCCAGCACCCCAAGAGCGAGCTCATGCGCGAGGTGATGATCTCGTTGGCGGAGCTGCTCAGCGAGCGGGGCGACCCGCTGCAGATCCGCCTCAAGAACTCGATGGCGCTGTTCGCGATGCACGGCGTGTGGTTCATCGCACCGCACGAGAAGTACGCCGACCAGGACCGCGCCGCGGCCGCCCTGGAGGTCGCGCTGGAGTTGATCGAGTCGGCCGACGCCGACTCCGCGACCACCGGGATCTCCATCTTCATCGACTCGAGGATGACCAGCGTGTCACCCTCGGACACCTCGTCCCCGGCGGTGGCGACGACCTTCCACACATTCGCCACCATCTCGGCGCGGATCTCCTCCGCCATCGCCAGCCCCTCTCGTCGGCTCCGGTCGATCGTGCGATCAGTATCCAATCACGAGCGCGCACCGGACGGGACCGCGCCCACCCGCTCACCTTCCGGGGCATAGGATGCCCGGGTTGATTCGCGATGTTTGCACGGAGGTCGGCATGGCCAAGAAGTCCCGCAAGAAGAAGGCCCGCAAGAAGAGCGCGGCCAACCACGGCAAGCGCCCCAACAGCTGACGTACGCACCGCCCCGTTCCGAGCCGAACGGGGCGGTGGCTACTCGGCCAGGTACTCGCGCGCCTCGGCGTCGACCACGAACTCCTTCAGCTTGGCGCGCAGCCGTTCGCGCAGCGCCTCCGGCGCGCGTTCGTCGCCGCAGCACCGGGCCACCAGGATCTTGACCTCCTGCTCGATGCCGTACTCCCGCAGGCACGGCGAGCACTCGTCGAGGTGGTCGCGGATCGTGTCCCGCCGGTGGTCGTCGCACTCGAGGTCGAGGTAGAGGTAGACCTCGGCGATCACTGAGTGACAGTCCACCCGGTGTCCGTCGCCCATGAACGTCACACCTCCTGGCCGGCCGGGGCGTCCACGGGTTGGTTGGACCCGGTGCGGAACAGCCCCCGATCGGCGGCGTATCCCTCCAGCAGCCGACGGAGGTTACGCCGGCCGCGGTGCAGCCGCGACATCACGGTGCCGATGGGCGTACCCATGATGTCGGCGATCTCCTTGTAGGAGAAGCCATCCACGTCAGCCAGGTAGACGGCGAGCCGGAAGTCCTCGGGCAGCGACTGGAGCGCTTCCTTCACATCCGAGTCGGGCAGCCGGTCCAGCGCCTCGGTCTCGGCCGACCGTAGCCCGCTGGACGTGTGCGACTCGGCCGAGGCGAGCTGCCAGTCGCTGATCTCGTCGGTCGGCGCCTGGATCGGCTGGCGCTGCCGGCGCCGGTACGAGTTGATGTACGTGTTGGTGAGGATCCGGTACAGCCACGCCTTGAGGTTCGTGCCCTCCTCGAACTGGTGGAAGGCGGCGAACGCCTTGAG
>VAXX01000230.1:0-6644 GCA_005885115.1 Actinomycetota bacterium
CTCCACCCGCAGCCAGGACTCGTGCTCGCCGAGCACGATGAACGGCTCACCGCGCCAGGTGCACATGGTGCGGACGTAGGCGAAGTCGCTGACCTCGCTGGCCGGGACCATCCGCCGGTACCGGTCGGGGCGCAGCTCCTCGAAGCCGTCCCGCGGCGTCGTGCTGTACAGCCGGATCTCCTCACCGTCCGGGCTGACCTCGTACTCCTCGCCCCGCCACCGGCCCACGTACCCGTCGCGCATCAGGCGTCCCCGGCCTCGTCGTCGCCGAGCCCGACCAGCCGCCACTTCGGCCCGTCGGTGTCCAGCAGCGCGATGAGCTTCTCGCCGCCGTCGCGGGTCATCCGCCACATCTGGGTACCGTGCGGCAGCCGGGCGCTGTCCACCTTGAACTCGGCGATGACGTCGCCACTCTCACCGGGGGCGAAGCCGTTGCCGCGGAACGGTGCCCGCTCGACGACCCAACCCTGCATCGCCCGCATCGACGTGTCGTCGCGGCCGCCGAACGGGATCCGGTACAGGTTGGGCCGGTGCGCGGTCCAGCGCAGGACGTACACCTCCTCGTCGGCGGACTTGAACGGCGAGCCGGCGTAGCCGAGGCCGAGCGCCTGGTAGAGCTGGTCCGGCGTGGTCAGGTGGGCCACCTCGCTGGCCCGCTGGACGAAGCCGGACACCCGGTCGTACCCGCGCTCGAGGTAGTAGCTGACCTGGGTGGGCGCGACCGGTTTCTGCATGACGACGGGGCGGTTGGCCGGGACCGCGGCGGTACCGACGGCGACCGCGGCCTCCTCGTACTCCACCGACGGCTGGTCGGTCAGTCCGACCTCCTGCGCCCAGGCGGCCAGCGCCCGGATCTGGGTGCCGGGCAGGGTCGCCCCGACCGGGGTACCCGGGTTGACGGCGAAGGACCACGACTCGTCGGGCCACTCGATGATCAGTTCGACGAACTTCACCGACACGGTGTCCACGTCGGCGCCCAGGTACTCGGTGATCCGCTCGGTCGAGGTGAACACGACCACGTACGGCTGCCCTTCGACCTGTTCCCGGCGCCAGATGAACCCCGGCTCGCCGGGCTTGATGCTGGTGGACATCCCGTCGGGTACCGGTACCAGCACCTTGGCCAGCAGCAGCGTGGACAGGAACTGGTCGGTCTGCCCGTCGTTGGCGGCGGCCAGCAGCTCCGCCTCGACGTCGTTGGCGGCCTCGAAGTCGGCCTCGACCGGTTCGGGCTCGGGCTCCGGCTCCGGTTCGGGCTCCGGTTCCGGCGCGACGGCCGCGGGGAGGACGACCTCGGCGTCGATCGGCTCGGGCCGGCGCACGTTGAAACCGGGCTCCTCGATCTCCACGGGTACCGGCTCGGCCAGCGGGCTGCGCCAGTCCCCTGCCCGGATCGGCTCGGTCGTCTCCAGGTCCGTCCGGGTATGGCGCTCCGCCGGCGCCGTCTCGGTACGGGCGGATGCGCGTACCACCGCGGCGAGGCGGGCGGACAGCTCGCCGACCGCCGGATCGGGTGAGCGCGACGACGGCTCCGCGGTCCGGACCCGGGTGTCGGCCGTGTACCCGCCGGTGGCCTGGGACGACGCGTTCGGTGGCGGGATCTCGGGCAGCGGCGGCGGAGGTGGCGGTACCACCGGGTCCGCCGTCCACCGCGCCGGCGGCGGTGGCGCCACGGGCGATGGTGGTGGCGGCGCCGCCAGCGGCGTCGGGGCTGACGGTGGGGCGGGCGCGGGCGATACCGGGGCGGTGCCGGTGGCCGTGCCGGTACGCGGCGGCACCGCCCGGGGCGGGATCACGGTGAGCCGGCGGGGCTCCCGCTCCCGGTCCGGCTCGGGCGCGGCGTGCGCCGGTGCGCGGGTACGCGGGGCCGGCTCGGGACGGGACCGCGCGGTGTCCAGCGCCTCGTGCGCCCCGGGTTGCGGCGGTACGGGCGGAACCGGAAGTACCCGACGGCCACCCAGCGGGGCCGGCGGGGCGGGTACCGCCGCTGCTCCTCGGACCCGCGCGGCCGTCGCGGCCTCCACCCGGGCCCGGGCGCCGATCGTCCGGCCCGGCAGCCGCACCTCGCCGCCCCGGGACAACTGGGACACGAACCAGGCCGGCAGGTAGCCCTCGATCGGCAGACCCGGATTGATCGCGAGCCACCACTCGTCGTCCGGCCACGAGCCGGCCAGCTCAGCGTACGGCACCCGGCGGGCCGACCCGGCGTGCTCGGCGAGGCACGCGCGCATCGCCTCGGCCGAGGTGAAGGCGAGGACGTGGGTACGCCCGCCGGTCGTCCAGGTGCCCCAGCCCATGGCGGCGCGACCGGCGAGCGCCTCGGACGAAACCGGCAGCATCAGGTCGACCCGCGACAGAATCTGGAAATACCGCTCCTGATCGCCCGCGCGCAACGCGTCGCGCAGGGCCGCCTCGGCCTCGGTGGCCGGCTCCCAGTCGGTCACTAAGGCACCCCCTCCGCGGCCCCCGCTGCACTGATTCTCCGGGAACCTAACCTACAAGCCCGAAGGTAGGTTGCGCAGCGTCTGACAGGCCACGACGTGGCCGCGCGGGCCGGTACGATCCGCCCGTGACGGCGGTTCGGGGGACACCGGTACGGGGGCTGCGGGCGGTCGCCGTCGTGGGGCTGCTCGCCGGGTGCGGGCTGCTTCCGGCGGGGCCCGCGGCGGCCCAGCCCGGCTGCGGGCCTCCGGCCGCGGCAGATCCGCAGGTCACCGGGGTACCGTGGCCCCAGTCGCGGTACGACGCGGGCCGGTTGGCCGGGATCGCCGACGGCTCCGGCGTCACCGTCGCGGTGATCGACTCCGGCGTCGACGCCACCCAGCCGGTACTCGCCGGTGCGGTACTGCGCGGTCGGGACCTGCTCGACAAGGCCGGTACCGGGCAACGCGACTGCGTCGGGCACGGTACCGCGGTCGCGAGCGTCATCGCCGGCGCTCCGCTGGACGGAATCCCTGTCGGCCTGGCGCCACGTACGCACATCCTGCCGTACCGGGTCTCCGAACAGGAGATCGTCGATGGACACCCGTCCGGCAACCCCGGTACGGCCACCGGCGTCGCCGAGGCCATCCGGGACGCCACCGACCGGGGCGCCCGCGTGATCAACCTGTCCCTCGTGCTGTCGGTGGACCACCCGGAGGTACGCGCCGCCGTCGGGTACGCGCAGGCCCACGACGTCGTGGTGGTCGCCGCGATCGGCAACGGGCACCGGGACGGCGGAGTCGATCCGGTGCCGTACCCGGCCGGGTACCCCGGCGTGCTCGGCGTCGGCGCGGTGGACGAGAACGGGCTCCGGGTGCCGTCCTCCCCCGTCGGCCCGTACGTCGACCTGGTGGCCCCCGGCCGGGCCGTGGTCGCCGCCGTACCCGGGCACGGGCTCGCCCGCTTCGACGGGACCAGCTTCGCGGCGCCCTTCGTCTCGGCGACCGCCGCCCTGATCCGCCAGTACCGACCCCGGCTCACCGCGGTCGAGGTGGCCGCCCGGATCCTGGCGACCACGGATCCCGCCCCGGCCGGCGGGCGCAGCGGCGGGTACGGGTACGGCATCCTCAACCCGTACCGGGCGGTCACCGACCAGCTCGGCGGGGCACCCGTACCCGTCTCCGCCTCAGCGGCACGGCCGGCTCCCGCCGTCCCGGCGACCGACCGTGCTCCGCGTACCCCGGCCCTGACCCTCAGCCTCGGTGGCTTGGTGCTGGCCGGGCTCGTCGCCCTCGGCGCCTCGGTGGTACCCCGTGGTGCCGCCCGGGGCTGGCGCCCCGGGCGGACCTGAGCGCCGGCCGGTCCGAAACGCGTTCCGCCCCCGGCGGGCGGGCCGGGGGCGGAACGTCAAGGCGGTCGGGCTACTGGAACAGGCCGGTGTTACGCCGTTCGGTCTGCTGGTAGTCGACCGCGGAGTCGTCGAGCGCCCGCTTGATGTCGCGCAGGATGGTGGCCAGATCCGTGGCCGCCTGCTGCCACCGGGCCTGCCGGACGTCGTAGGCCTGCCGAGCCTCGCCGTCCCAGCCGGCGACCAGCGGGGCGGCGTCGCGCTCGAGCTGGCCGAGCTGGCTCTGCAGGGTGTTGAGCGCGCTCTGGATGTCGCCACTGGCTTTCTGCAGGGCGGCGAAGTTGACGACGAGCATGTCGCCACTGTTCATGAGCTGGACCTCCCCAGTCCTAGAGCGGCAACTGCAGGCCACCACGGTGGCTGCCCAGCCGGTCGGCGGCGGTGGTGTCGGTGACCTCGTACTGCCGACCCGACGTGCGGATCGCGGTGGCGGTCTCCGCCAACGCCTGGTGCAGCGCCTGCTGATCCTCCGACCAGGCGAGCTTGACCTGCTCGAAGGAGGCGCCACCGGCGCCCTGCCACTGCGTACGCAGCACCTCCAGCTCGCCGAGCAGCGACCTGAGCATCGCCTGCAGCGACTGGTTGACCTGGTCGAACCGGTCCGCGGTCTGCTGCATCACCGCGGCCTGGGCCTGGGTCGTGGCCACTGTTGTCGTCACCCCGTTTCCATCCGTTGTCACCCGTCCCGATCTGACGGGCTGACCGTAGCGGCGCGGCTCGCCGGCCCGCTACCCTCTCGGCCCGCCTGTGGATAACCCGCCTGTGGATAACCCGGCGACGGCAGGGGAGGTGACCGGAGATGGCGGCACGTCGATCGACGTCCATCCACAGTGGACAGATCGTCCTGGCCGAGCTGGCCGCCCTCGCGCTCCTGCTCGCGGCGCTGTCCGGCACTCCGGTCGGCTGGCTCGCCGGCGTTCCGGTGGCGGTCGCGCTGGCCGTACTGGGGTTCGGCCGGTGGCGGCGCCGCTGGTGGTACGCGTGGCTGGGCACCGCCCTGCGGTACGCCTCGCGGCCCCGTACCCTGCCGGCCGGATCCGGTCCGCAGGCGCTCCTGGACCTCGTCGTGCCCGGCGCACGCGTCTACCAGCTAGACGGGTACGGCGTCGTCGAGGACGGATCCGGGATGAGCGCCGTCCTCGAACTCGGTGACCCCACGAGCCTGGTCAGCGACGCGCCGCTGGTCCTGCCCTCGCCGGTACCGCTGCTTCCGCCGGCCGGTCCGGACGCGCCCGCCGTACAGGTCCAGCTCCTCGTGTCCGGGTCACCCGCGCCGGCGCTACGGGCGGCGGCCGGCATCCCGGCGACCAGCTACCGGCAGCTCACCGAGGGCCGGACCGCCGCTGACCAACGGGCGTACCTCGCCGTGCGGGTACTCCGTGACGGCGCCGGCTGGCCGGACGCCGAGCTGCACCGGGCCCTGACCGGAGCGCTGCGGCGGATCCGGCGGCGGCTGACCCAGGACCAGCTCCCGCACCGCCCGCTCGGCACCGAGTCCACCCTGGCCACGTTCGCCGACCTCGCCCAGCACCGGGGCGGCGCGCCGGTCCGGGAGGGCTGGCCGGGGCTGCACGTCGGCGGGCTCCGCCAGGCGTGCCTGCGGCTGGGCCGCTTCTCCGCGCTCCGACCGGAGCTGGCCGGGCAACTGGTCGCCCGGCTCCTGGCCGGGCCCGCCCTCGTCACCACCGTCTCGCTCGCGGCCTCCCGGCAGGGCGTCGACGTCGTCGTACGCCTGGCGGTGCCCGACGCCGCCGCCCTGGGCACCGCCGTCCAGGTGGTACGCCGGCTGCTCGGCTCGGTCGGCCTGAGCGTCACCCGGCTGGACGGGCAGCAGCTCGCCGGGCTCGCGGGCACGCTGCCGCTCGGACTGGTCGGCAAGCCGGGACCGGTCGGCGCCCTCGCCGACAGCCCGATGGAGCTGCCCGGCGCCGGCGTCGTCCTGGGCCGCAACCGGCACGGGCAGCCGACCGCGCTGCGGCTGGTCCGGCCCGAGCCGACCCGCGCGGTGCTCGTCGGCGGCGTACGCGCGGCCCAGCTGGTGACGCTGCGGGCACTGGCGCTCGGCGTACACGTGGTCGTCCAGACCGGCGAGCCGCACGCGTGGGAGCCCTTCCTGCGGGCGGTCAGCCTGCCCAGTGACGCCATCGCACTGGTACCCGCCGGACATCCGGTACCGCTGCCACCGGCCGGGCCGTTCGCGCCGCAGCTCGTCGTCCTCGACGAGGATCCGGCGCAGGATCTGGCGGGACCGTGGCGGACGATCCTCGTGGTCCGTCCCGACCTGGGCGCCGGAGACGTGGCCACCCTCGCCCGCGCCGACCTGGTGATCCTGCAGCCGCTGTCCCCGACCGAGGCGGCACTGGCCGGCGCCACCCTGGGCCTGGGCGACGGCCAGGAGTGGCTGACCCGCATCGGCGCCGACCTGGTCGGGGTGGTCAACCGGCGGACGGTACGGTTCGCCCGCCTGGCCGCGACCCCGCTGGAACTCCAGCTCGTCGGCGCGCCGGAGCGGGTCGCCACGGCATGATCGCGCATGGGAGGATCCGCACATGGGCATTGTCATCAGGATCGCGAGCACGGCGGCGGCGCTGTGGATCTCCACGCTCATCCTGAGCGGGATCACGCTGGACACGCCGTCGACGCTGAAGAAGATCGGCACCGTACTTCTCGTGGCGATCATCTTCGGTGTGGTCAACGCGGTGATCCGGCCGATCGTCAAGACGGTCGGCTGCGCGTTCTACGTGCTGACGCTCGGCCTGGTCGCGTTGGTGGTCAACGGACTGCTGTTCCTGCTCACCAGCTGGATCGCCGGAGTGGT
>VAXX01000230.1:6901-7313 GCA_005885115.1 Actinomycetota bacterium
GTTGGCCCAGTAGCCGACCACCGCGGCGACCGGGGCGTCCCGATCGACCGGAGACAGGGCGGCGACGACCGGGCGCGCGGCGCCGGAGCCGCCGACCACGCCGACCCCCAGGCCGGCCAGGATGGCCAGGCAAGCCGCGGCCAGCAGGACGCCGGCCCGGTGCCAGCGGGTACGCCGGCCGTTGCGCTGCCGTTCGGCGCGCGCCCGGTTGAGCACCGAGTCCAGCAGCAGCGGCGGTGCCTTGGGCTCCTCGCCCACCCCGAGCGCGACCTCGGCGTCGAGCCGGCCCAGCAGGCCGGGCAGCCCGGCGAGCTGGGCCACCTCCTCCCGGCAGCGCGCGCAGGTGGCCAGGTGACGCTCGTACGCCGAACGGTCGGCGGGAGTGAGCGCGCCGAGTACGTACGCGCCGGCC
>VAXX01000231.1:0-12150 GCA_005885115.1 Actinomycetota bacterium
CGAGCCGGACCGCTACCTGGGTGCGCCGGTACCGGGCGATCGCGCTGGCGTCGGCCAGGAATGCCGCTACCGCCGCCACGACTGCTCCGTGCGCTCGGCCTTGAGAACGGCGTCGAAGGCGCCGCCGCGGGCGAGTTCGATGAACTCCTCCGCTGCCCGGCGCCGTACCACTTCGCCGAGCGCGCGGTTCACCGTGTCTTTCTTCGTGGTCGTCCCGAGGATCTGTTGGGACCGGGTCAGCAGGTCATTGTCGATGTCTATCAGCGTCTTGGTCACCATCGCCCCATTGCTATTCACTCCGTCCATAGGATGCTATCCACCTGACGGCCATTCCTTAAATGGGCTGTCGCGATCTGGTGCGAATGGTAAGGCGCTGGTAGGAGCTAAAACCCCAGGTCAGCAGCGGTACGACGACGAAAAGCGTCTAGTTGGTTGACACGAGCGGCCGGTATATCTGTACCCCCGGAAATCGGAAATACGGTGACCGCCAATCGCGTATCCGCGGCGGCGCCAAACGGATTACAACGGAAGCGTACGACCCAGGATGGCGAATGGCCGGTCGTCCCCGGGAAACGTGAAGTGCCGCAGGACGTCGACGAATTCGAAGCGCCGGTACAGCCGCCAGGCCCGCGAGGTCCGCTCGTCGGCCTCGGGCGTGGACAGCAGCGTGGTCTTCCCGACCGCCGTCGCGAGCAGCGCGCGCAGTTGCGCGGCGCCCAGCCCGTGGCCCTGCGCGGCGGGGTGGACGTGCAGCTCGACCACCTCGAAGCAGTCCGCCAACCAGGTCTTCCGGGCGGCCCGGGGCAGCGCGGACCGGACCTGGTCGTGCCACCACTGGCCCGGGCCGGACGTATATCCGTAGCCGAAGCCGAGCAGCACACCGCTCGGATCGAGGGTCGCCACGGCCCGGAAACCGGGGCGGCGTACGTGGCCGGCGACGTATCCCCGCCGGGCCTCCAGCAGGTCGGGCGGGTACCCCATGGCCTGCCCGTACACGCTGATCACGTCGTTCAGCCGCCGGATGAGGTCCTCGGGCGTCCACGCCACGAGCCGCATCCCGGCAGCCGCCTCCCTCTGACCCACCCGATCACCCCGGTATCCGTCGGTGTTCTGGACGGTACGCCAGATGTCCATCGCGTCCCTCACGCCACCTCGGCCGGGGTACCGGCGGTCAGCCGGACCAGTTCGGCACAGGTGGTCGGGAAGACCGCGTGCGGGATCCCGCCGGCCGCCCAGATCTCCTCGTACCCCGCCAGGTCGATATCCACCAGCGTCCGTAGCGGCTTGGGGTGCCCGAGCGGGGCCACCCCGCCGATCGGCTGTCCGGTGTGCTCCCGGACGAACTCCGGGGTGGCCCGGGTGAGCGCGCCGACGCCGAGGAGGGCCGCCACCTTCGCGGTATCCACCCGGTGCGCGCCGGAGGTCATGACCAGCAACGGTTGCCCGTCGGCGGCGAAGACGAGGGAGTTGGCGATCTGACCGACCTGTACGCCCAGCGCCTGCGCGGCGGCCGCCGCCGTGTGTACGGCGTCGGGCAGCATGCGTACCCGGCTGGGCCGGCCGCTGCCGTCGCGTGCGTCGGCGGACTCCAGCGCGTCCTGCACCGCGGTCACGTTGGGATGCATGGCCCTACCGTACGACGGGCCGACGCGCCGATCCGCGTGGACGTTGCGGTCTTGTCGTACCCGGGGTTTACTCTATGAGTGTTCGAACGGTTGTTCGAACCGATCGGGAGGGACGATTCGCGGCGTCGCTTCCGGTCGAGGCCACGGCGGGGCCTTGTCGTGGTCGACCCGGAGACCGGATTTTCGCGGGTTCGGTCTCCAGGGCGGGGTGTCCGCCCATCGCCCCCGACCCCCGGGCGGTGGGCGGATACCGGCCAGCCGGGCGTGGTGTGGGGAAGCTCCACGCCTGGCTGGCCAACACCGGAGCGCGGCGCGGGTCGGGCTCCGGAGCACCTGCTGTGCCTTCCTCCGCAGCAGAGTTTCGACTTCCCGTCGACTCACAGGAGACAGCATGCGCACCACTCCGATCGTGGCCGTGGCCAACCGCCCGGTGGCCGGGCCGGATCAGCCGACGGTGCCAGCTCACGCGCTGCCCCACCGGACCCCGGCTGAGCTGCTCGTCCTCGCCCGCCGTGGCCTGGCCGAGGCCGAGGAGCAGCGGGTCGACGGACTGCGGTACGCCACCGCGCACCTGGCCGCGCTCCGGGCCGCCGCCGCCGTGCTCGCCGCTCGGGCACGTCCGGCACCGGGCCGGCGGAGCCGGCTGACCAGTGTCTGGTCGTTGCTGACCCTGGTCGCACCCGAGTTCGACCAGTGGGCGGCCTACTTCAACGCCAGCGCCGTCAAGCGGGCGGCCGCCGAGGCCGGCATCCCGCGCGTGGTCACCGCCCGGCAGGCCGACGAGCTGCTGCACGCCGCGGAGTCGTTCGTATCCGTTGTCGAGCTCGCGCTCGGCCTCGCCCATCCGTCCCTGCTCGACGAGCTCGTCGCCTGATCGGCGAGCCAGACCAGCCGGATCAGCCCCCGGATAAAGCACACCACCAAAGCACCGAGCACCAAAGCACCAAGCACCAAAGCACAGAGCACCAAAGCACAACGAGGGGGCGGGCACGTGGCCGACATCCTCGCACTGCACCGGACCCCCGCCCCGGCCAGCGAGCACGTCGTCGAACCGGACGGGGTCGGTGAACGGATCCTGCCGGTCCTGCCTGAGCTGCGTACCTTGTTGCCGGGCGGCGGGCTGCGTCGGGGGGCCACGGTGGCGGTCACGACCGACGGTCCGGGCACGACCTCGGTACTGCTCTCGGTGCTGGCCGGAGCGTCGGCGGCCGGCTCGTGGTGCGCCGTGGTGGGCGTACCGGGGCTCGGGTTGGCGGCCGCCGCCGAGTTCGGCATCGTGCTGGAGCGGTTGGCGCTGGTACCCGACCCGGGGCCGGACTGGCCGGCCGTGGTCGCCGCGCTTCTGGACGGGCTCGATCTGGTGGCCGTCGCGCCGCCCGGTCCCATCTCGGCCGGGCTGGGTAGCCGGTTGGCGGCCCGGGCCCGGCAGCGGGGCAGCGTACTCGTTCCGTACGGGCGGTGGAGCGGCGCCGACGTCGTCCTGGAGTCCACTGGTGGCGGCTGGTGGGGACTTGGCGAGGGGTCGGGGCGGCTGAGCCGACGGGAGTTGGTGATCTCCGCCCGGGGCCGGGGAGCCGCGGCCCGACCCCGGAAGGCCACGCTCTGGCTGCCTCCGGGCACCGTCCCGCCACCCACCCCGATCATCGAAGCCGCCCCGCTGCTGGAGGCGGCCGGATGAGCCGGACCCTGTACGTCTGGTGCCCCGACTGGCCGGTCATCGCGGCCGGGCTGGTCGAGGGGGTACCGGTACACGAGCCGGTGGCGGTCCTGGCCGCGAACCGGGTGGTGGCCTGTTCGGCGGCGGCGCGCGCCGAGGGGGTACGCCCGGGGCTGCGCCGGCGGGAGGCCCAGGGCCGGTGCCCGTACCTGGTCGTGGTGCTCGACGACCCGGCGCGCGACGCCCGGGCGTTCGAGCCGGTGGTCGAGGCGGTCGAGGACCTGGTCGCCGGGGTCGAGGTGATCCGGCCGGGGGCCGCCGCGCTGGCTGCCCGGGGACCGAGCCGGTACTTCGGGTCCGAGGCCGGGGCCGCCGAACGGATCGTCGAGCACATCGCGCAGACCTGCCGCGTGGAGGCGCAGATCGGGGTCGCCGACGGGGTGTTCGCGGCCGGCCTCGCGGCCCGGACCGGGCGGTTGGTCCCGGACGGGGGTACGAGCGACTTCCTGGCCGACATCGACATCGCCGCACTGGACCGGCCGGAGCTGGTGGACCTGCTACGGCGCCTGGGTGTGCGTACCCTCGGAGGGTTTGCCGCCCTGCCCGCCGCGGACGTCCTGGCCCGCTTCGGCCTGGACGCCGCGCTGGCCCATCGCCTGGCCGGCGGCCGCGACGAGCGGCCGCTCGCGGTCCGCCAGCCGCCCCCCGACCTGGACGTGGGGCAGGTGTTCGACGAGCCGCTGGAGCGGGTCGACACGGCGGCGTTCGCCGCCCGGCAGCTCGCCGAGCGGCTGCACGCGCGGCTGGCCGGACACGGCCTGGCCTGTACCCGGCTGGGTATCGCCGCGCTCACCGGGCACGGCGAGGAGCTGCACCGCACCTGGCGGCACGATGGGCTGCTCACCGCGGCGGCCATCGCCGACCGGGTGCGCTGGCAACTCGACGGCTGGCTGACGAGGTCGGGGCGGGGCCCGGGTGGGCTGGTCCGGCTGCGGCTGTACCCCGACGGCGTCGTGGAGTACGCCGGGCTGCAGCTCGGGCTGTGGGGCGACGCGGGGGAGGACCGGGACCGGGCGCACCGGGCGCTGACCCGGGTGCAGGGACTGCTCGGGCCGGACGCGGTGTATACGGCGGTACCGGCCGGCGGGCGGGATCCCGGGGACCGGATCCGGCTCGTCCCCTGGGGTGACGAACGCGGGTCCGAACCCGAGCTGCCCTGGCCGGGTGGGCTGCCCGCGCCGTCGCCGGCGACGGTACCGCCGGTACCGCTGCCGGCCGAGGTGTACGACGCCGACGGCGCCCCGGTCGGGGTGACCGCCCGGCTGGAGCTGACCGGCGTACCGGCCCGGCTGGGTACGGACCCGATCGCCGGCTGGGCCGGCCCGTGGCCGGTTGACGAGCGCTGGTGGGCGCCGGCCGAGGCGAGCCGGCGGGTCCGGTTCCAGGTACGCCTGGCCGACGGGCGGGCGTACCTGCTGGTCCTGTCGGCCGGGGCCTGGACGATCCAGGGGGTGTACGACTGATGGGCTGGAGCAGTTCCGACCTGCCCTGGCCGGAGTTCGAGCGGCGGCTGTCCGGCCGGCCACTGGTGGTCGACCCGACCACCATCGACTACGGCGACGGCAGTGACACGCCGGCCTGGATGCGCAGCCGGCCCCGGTACAAACCGCGGGGGACCACCCAGCGACCGTCCACAGTGGACTATGCCGAGTTGCACTGCCACACCAACTTCAGCTTCCTGGACGGCGCCAGCCAGCCGGAGGAGCTGGCCGAGGAGGCGTACCGGCTGGGCCTGACCGCGCTGGCCGTCACCGACCACGACGGGTTCTACGGCGTGGTCCGGTTCGCCGAAGCCGCCCGGGAACTGACGCTGCCCACCGTCTTCGGCGCCGAGCTGTCCCTGGGGCTACCCGGACCGCAGAACGGGGAGCCCGATCCGGTCGGGCGGCACCTGCTGGTCCTGGCCCGCGACCCGACCGGGTACGCCGCGTTGTCCCGGGTCATCTCGCTGGCGCAGATCGCCGGCAAGGAGAAGGGCAAGCCGGAGTACGACCTCGAACAGGTCGCCGCCGACCTGCGCGACCAGGTGCTCGTCCTGACCGGGTGCCGCAAGGGGCCGGTACCGGCGGCGCTGCTGGCCGGCGGGGAGGAGGCCGCCGCCGGGGAGCTGGACCGGCTGGTCGCCCTGTTCGGCGCCGACAGCGTGGCGGTCGAGCTGACCCAGCACGGGTACCCCGAGGACGACGAGCGCAACGACGCGCTGGCCGTACTGGCCCGGCGGTTCCGGCTGCCGACGGTGGCCACCGGCAATGTGCACTACGCCAAGCCGGGTGGGTACCGGCTGGCCACCGCGCTGGCCGCGATCCGGGCCCGGCGTTCGATGGACGAGCTGGCCGGCTGGCTACCCGCGGCCGGAGTCGCCCACCTGCGTAGCGGCGACGAGATGGCGGCCCGGTTCGCCCGGTACCCCGGCGCGGTCACCCGGGCCGCGGCGTACGGGGCGGCGCTGGCCTTCGACCTCAAGCTCGTCGCGCCGGCCCTCCCGCCCGGCAAGGTGGCGCCCGGGCACACCGAGATGAGCTGGTTACGACACCTGACGTACGAGGGGGCGGTGCGCCGCTACGGCACCCGCGCCGACCGTCCCGACGCGTACCGGCAGCTCGACCACGAGCTGTCCGTGATCGAGAAGCTGGGCTTCCCCGGGTACTTCCTGATCGTGTACGACATCGTGAAGTTCTGTAAGGACAACAACATCTACTGCCAGGGCCGGGGTTCGGCGGCCAACTCGGCGGTCTGCTACGCGCTGGGCATCACCAACGTCGACGCGGTCACCTGGGGCCTGCTGTTCGAGCGGTTCCTCGCGGCCGAGCGCGACGGGTACCCGGACATCGACCTGGACATCGAGTCCGACCGGCGGGAGGAGGCCATCCAGTACGTCTACGGCGAGTACGGCCGGCACTACGCGGCCCAGGTCGCCAACGTCATCTCGTACCGGCCCCGGTCGGCGGTACGCGACGTGGCGCGGGCGTTCGGCTACTCACCCGGGCAGCAGGACGCCTGGAGCAAGCAGATCGACCGTTGGGGAGACACCGCCGTCAACGAGGACATCCCCGACCACGTCGTGCGGTACGCCAACCAGCTCCAGACCTTCCCGCGGCACCTGGGCATCCACTCCGGCGGCATGGTGCTCTGCGACCGGCCGGTGATCGAGGTCTGCCCGGTCGAGTGGGCGCGGATGGCGGACCGGACCGTCCTGCAGTGGGACAAGGACGACTGCGCCGACGCCGGTCTGGTCAAGTTCGACCTGCTGGGCCTGGGGATGCTGTCGGCCCTGCACTACGCCTTCGACATGATCAACTCCGAGCTGGACCTGTCCACCATGCCGCTGGACGACCAGGAGGTCTACGACATGCTCTGCCGGGCCGACTCGGTCGGCGTCTTCCAGGTCGAGTCCCGGGCACAGATGGCCACCCTGCCGCGCCTGAAGCCCCGGGAGTTCTACGACCTGGTGGTCGAGGTGGCGCTGATCCGGCCGGGCCCGATCCAGGGCGGCTCGGTGCATCCGTACATCCGGCGCAAGAACCGGCGGGAGAAGGTCAGCTATCCCCATCCGCTGATGGAGAACGCGCTCAAAAAGACGCTGGGGGTACCGCTGTTCCAGGAGCAGCTCATGCAACTGGCCATCGACGTCGCCGGGTTCAACCCCAACGAGGCCGACAAGCTGCGCCGCGCGATGGGCTCCAAGCGGTCGATGGAACGGATGGCGGAGCTGAAAACCCGGCTGTACCAGGGGATGGCCGAACGCGGGATCACCGGCGAGGTGGCCGACGGCATCTATCTCAAGCTGTCCTCCTTCGCCAACTTCGGGTTCCCGGAGAGCCACGCGATGAGCTTCGCGTACCTGGTCTTCGCGTCGGCCTGGCTCAAGCGGTACCACCCGGCGGCGTTCTGCGCCGCTCTGCTGGGCGCCCAGCCGATGGGCTTCTACTCGCCACAGACCCTGGTCGACGACGCGCGCCGGCACGGGGTCACCGTCCTGCGGCCGGACATCAACGCCAGTCACGCCAAGGCGACCCTGGTCCCGGGCACCCGGGAGAAGGCGGGGAAGGGCGAGCCGCCCGGCCAGTGGGGGAAGGGCGGTCCGGCGGTCCGGATGGGGCTTTCGAGCGTGCGTACCCTCGGCGAAGACGTCGCCAAGCGGATCGCGGAACACCGCCCGTACCACGACATGGTTGAGCCGACGCGTTCGCCTGTTTCGGGCTGACCCGGCGAGCGGCCCTCTGGTCGGCCGGTGCGGCCGCGCAGGAGCGGGACGGGCGGCTTCCGGGCACCGCCACCGGCATCACCGCACCGCCGCTGCCCGGCATGGACGCGGTCGACGAGCTGGTCGCCGACGTGTGGGCCACCGGCCTGTCGCCGGACACCCACCCGGCCGCGTTCGCCCGGGCCCACCTGGACAGCCTCGGCGCGGTGCCGATCGAGGCGCTGCACCGGGTGCCGGACCGGACGCGGGTCCTGGTCGGCGGGATCGTCACCCACCGGCAGCGGCCCGGCACCGCCGGCGGGGTCACCTTCATCAATCTGGAGGACGAGACCGGGATGCTCAACGTCACCTGCTCGGTCGGGCTGTGGCAGCGGTACCGCAGGGTCGCGCGGACGTCCAACGCGCTGCTGGTCCGCGGGGTGGTGGAGAGCGCCGAGGGGGTGGTCAACCTCAACGCCGACCGGCTGGCGCCGCTGGCGGTACCGGTCCGGCCGACCTCCCGTGACTTCCGTTAGGCTGCGACGGGTGGAGCGAACCCAGAGCCGGCCCGTGACACCCCGTACCGCCGTGGTGTGGGCCGCTCTCCGCCCGGAGATCGAGCACCGGGAGAGCCTGCTGGTCCTCGACGTCGGCGGCGGTACCGGCGGTTTCGCCGTCCCGCTGGCCGAGGCCGGGCACCGGGTGACCGTGGTCGATGCCAGCCCGGACGCGCTGGCCGCGCTGACCCGCCGGGCCGCCGACGCCGGGGTCGCCGACCGGATCATCGCGGTCCAGGGCGACGGCGACCGGCTGGCCGAACTGGCCGCCCCCGCCAGCGCCGACCTGATCCTGTGCCACAGCCTGCTGGAGGTCGTCGACGACCCGGCCGAGGTCAACCGGGCCGCCGCCGTCCTGTCCCGGGCGATGAGCGGCCACCTGGACGTGGCCGCCGCCGCGCTGGCCGACCCGGACGGGCGGACCGGCCCGGCCGACAAGCTGCGGCGGCGTTTCGACGCCGACGGCGCCGCCGCGCTGCTGCGCTCCGCGGGGCTGACGGTCGAGGCCATCCATGGGGTACGGGTACTCGCCGACCTGCTGCCCGGAGCGGTGGCCGACGTCGATCCCGAGGCACTGGTCGCCTTCGAGCTGGCGGCCGCCGACCGGCCACCGTTCCGGGACATCGCCACCCAGTTGCACCTGTACGCCCGCAAGCCATGGTGAGCCTGGCCGACCTGCTGCCCAGCGCGCTGTGCGCCCTCGGGGTACCCGGCTCGCCGGACCGGCTCGGGCTGCGTACCCAGCTCGACGGGGTACGCCGGATCGCCGTCCTGCTCGTCGACGGGCTCGGCTACCACCTGCTGCCGCTCGCCGCCCCGGTCGCGCCCACGATCGCCGACGTACTCGCCGGCCGGCTGGGTACCCTCACCGAGCTGACCAGCCCGTTCCCGTCCACGACGCCGACCAGCCTGGTGACCCTGGGCACCGGGGTGCTGCCCGGCGCGCACGGGATCCTCGGCTTCTTCCTGCGGGTACCAGGGACCGACCGGGTGCTCAACCACGTCGAGTGGACCGACGATCCGGACCCGGCGCGCTGGCAGCCCGTACCCACCCAGTTCACCCGGGCCGCGGCTGCCGGAGTGACCGTGACGGTGTCCTCCCGGCCGGAGTACGCCGGGTCGGGGCTGACCAACGCCGCGTACCGCGGGGCGGCGTACCGGCGGGCCGCCGACATCGGCGAACTGGCCGCGCAGATGCTCACCGGGCTGGCCGACCGGCCCTCGCTCAGCTACGGGTACCACCCGGCGCTGGACAGCACCGGACACGTCTACGGCGTCGACTCCGAGCAGTGGCGGGTCGCCGCGGTCGAGGTGGACGCCCTGCTCAGCCGGCTGGTGACCGGGCTGCCGCCGGACGCCGCCCTGCTGGTGACCGCCGACCACGGGCAGCTCGACATCCCGGCCGACCACCGGTACGACGTGGACGCCGATCCGCGCCTGTCCGCCGGGGTACGGGTGGTGGCCGGCGAGCCCCGGGTCCGGTACCTGCACACCCGGCCCGGTGCCGCGTCCGATGTGCTGGACGCGTGGCGGGCGGTCCTCGGCGACCACGCGCGGGTGCTCAGCCGGGACGAGGCGATCGACACCGGCTGGTACGGGCCGGTGCCGCCCGAGCACGCCGTCCGGCTCGGCGACGTGATCGCGGTCTGCCGGGACCGGTACGCGATCATGGCGACCGCGCACGAGAAGGACTCGATCGCCAGGCTGGTCGCGTTCCACGGTGCCGACACGCCCGTCGAGACGGCCGTCCCGCTCATTGTTGTCAGAGGCGGGCGCTAGCCTCGCCGGGTGGGGCGCAGCCAGCAGGTACCACGCGGTCCGGCCGACGGCTTCGGCTCCGACGCCGACGATACCGGCTGCGCCGTCCTGCACGTCGACATGGACGCCTTCTACTGCTCGGTGGAGGTCCGGCGCCGGCCCGAACTGCGCGGCCGGCCGGTGATCGTCGGGGGTGCCGGTCCGCGCGGCGTGGTCAGCTCGGCGTCGTACGAGGCCCGGACGTTCGGCGTACGCAGTGCCATGCCCGGCGCCCGGGCCCGGCGGCTGTGCCCCGAGGCGATCTTCCTGCCGCCCGACTTCACCGAGTACTCGGCGGCGTCCCGGGCCGTCATGCGGATCTTCCGCGAGGTGACCCCGCTGGTCGAGCCGCTGTCGATGGACGAGGCGTTCCTCGACGTCAGCGGCGCGCAGCGGCTGCTCGGGCGGCCGGCCGGGATCGCCGAGCTGATCCGGCGCCGGGTCCGCGAGGAACAGGCGCTGCCGTGCTCGGTGGGAGTGGCGCCGAGCAAGTTCGTCGCCAAGCTCGCCTCCACCCGGGCCAAGCCGGACGGGCTGGTCGTGGTCCCCACCGACCGGGTCCTGGACTACCTGCATCCGCGCGCCGGTGGGCATGATCCGCTCGGCGCTCGGCGAGGCGGCCGCCGCCCACCTGCACGAGCTGGCCTGGGGGCGCGACCCCCGGGCCGTGGTACCCGAGCACGTGGAGAAGTCGATCGGCGCGGAGACGACCTTCGACATCGACGTGGACGACCTGGCGGTGATCCGGCGTACCCTGCTGGCGCTGGCCGGCAAGGCCGCCGCGCGGCTACGCCAGGCGGGGCAGGTGGGCCGGACGATCTCGATCAAGGTACGCCTGGCCGACTTCCGTACGCTCAACCGCTCCCGGACCCTCGGCGGCCCCACCGACGTCACCAGGGAGATCTTCGAAACCGCCTGGGCGCTCTACGAGGCACTGCGCCCGGGGGACCGGATCCGCCTGGTCGGGGTACGCATCGAAGGGCTGCTCGAGGCCGGTCGGGCACCCCGCCAACTGGCCCTGGGCGCCCGGGAGCGGGGCTGGTCAGAGGCGGAACGGGCGGCCGACGCGGCGGTGGCCCGGTTCGGCGCCGCCGCGGTCCGCCCGGCCAGCCTTCTTGGACCGGCCGGTCAGCTACCCGGCGCCGAGTGGTCCGGGGCGCCGGGGCCGTGGGAGGGAACCCGTCCGGAGGCAACCGGGGAAAAACCCGACACCTGACCTCCGACCGGCTTTCCGACCCGCGTACCCGCTCGTAGACTTGCGGGTAAGCAGCCACCTGGCTGTCACGGTCCGTCGACCCGCGCGGGTCGACATCTTGACCGGGGAGGAGTGCCGTGCCGCTCTCGGAACACGAGCAGCGGCTGTTCGAGCAGATCGAGCGGTCGCTTGCCGAGGACCCCAAGTTCGCCTCGGCCGTGCGCGCGTCCGACCCGCGCTTCCACGCCCGGCGCCGACTGCTGGTCGCCGCCGTACTCGTCGTCGCTGGTCTGGGGCTTGTTGTCTATGGGGCGGTGAGCTCGAACGTGCTCACCGGCGTGGCGGGGTTCGTGGTCATGCTCGGCGCCGCCGGGTTCGCCCTCACCTCACTACGCCGGGCGCACGGCGGTGAGCTGCGCTCGGTCGGCGGGACCGCCCGCCGGAGCACCCGTCGCCGCAACTCGCTGATCGACCGGCTGGAGGAACGCTGGCGGCAACGCCCCGAAGACGGGCGTTGAGCACCCGCTTTTTGACCAGGTAGAACTCGTGGGGCGGCCGCTCGGCCGGCCCACGAGCCTTATCGGGAACGCCTCAGCGGGACGGCCGGCCGGGCAGCAGGCGCCGGGGACTGAGCAGGCGTACCACGGTGTCCCAGGTCCGCCCGAAGCTGCCGATCAGCTCGGCGCCGCCGGTCACCAGCTGGTAGCGCCACCGCTGGAGTACCGACGGTGGCAGCAGGGCCGCCCGCAGCCGGGTACGCCGGGACGCGCGGGCCGCCACCGCCGCCCGTACCACCCGCAACGGGCCGTCCAGGCTCCCCGCGTCCAGCGGCGTACGGGCATATCGCGCCCGCTCCTCGACCCGTGCCAGCAACGCCAGCGCCTGGACCGGCTCCCCGCCCAGGTACAGCGACCGGGTGATCCGTCCGACCGTCTCGCGCGGGGTCTGCGCCTCGTCCAGCGGGATCCCGAAGTCGATCAGCGTGTCCAGGAACTCGTCCCAGGCCGCGTGCGCCTCCCGGATCACCAGCGCGGAGCTCGCCACGATCCGCATCTCGCCCGGCGGCCCGGTATCCC
>VAXX01000231.1:12176-13454 GCA_005885115.1 Actinomycetota bacterium
CGGCGGGGTTGAGCGCGGTCGCGCCGGTGCCGGGGTCCAGCTCGTTCTTGTGCGGAGCCGACCGCGGGTCGTCGCCCGCGCCGCCGCTGGGGTTGACGCCGGGCGCGCCGGCGCTGCTGCTCGGGCCCACGTTGGGGTGGTCGGGGTCCGGCGCCCAGGCGGAGGTGACCGTACCGGAGACCGACGGCGTGGCGTCGAACGGTACCCAGCCGAAGCCGGAGAAGTAGACCTCGGTCCACGAGTGCAGGTTGAGGTTGGTCAGCGAGTACCCGCCGCCCAGCCGGGTACCCCGGGTGAAGCCGAACGCCACCCGGGCCGGGATGTTGGCGGTGCGTACCATCCAGGCCATCGCGGCGGCGTACTGCTCGCAGTACCCCTGCCTGTTGGTCAGGAAATTGACGATGTCCGATCCGCTGGTGCCCGGCCTGGTGGACAGCGAGTACCGGAAGCCGTTGACCGAGGCGAAGTACGTGTAGATCGCCAGCACCTTGTCGTAGTCGTTGGTCTTGCCGGCGGTCAGCCGGCGGACCAGGTCGACCACGAACTGCTGTTGCTGCGGCACCTTGGCGTACTCGCGGACCGGGCTCTGCGGGTCCAGCCGCGAGCTGGCCAGCCCGGCCGGCGGGTACTCGGTCGCCGCGTAGTCGAACGAGTATGTGCGCCCCTTGGTCGAGGAGCGCAGCGAGTACACCTGGTCACCGGTGACGTCGTAGAGCCAGGAGCCGTCCAGCTTCTGGGTCTTGGCCAGGACCCGGTACACCGGCAGGTAGCGCATGTCGAAGTTGACCACCTGGACGGTGGCGTGGAACAGCCGCTGGTGGACGCCGGGCAGGTCGATCGCCGGGTCGGGGATACCGCCGTCGGTGATCGCCCGGTTGGTGCCCAGCGGGCGGGTCCGGAAGCCGCCCGCGGTGAGCTGGTCGGCGGTCGCGAAGCGCAGGTAGTACGGCAGCGGTTCGTTGGTGCTGACCTTCAGCATCTCGAACGCCTTGGACTGGTGCAGGTTGCCTTCCAGGGTGGCGAACAGGTTGACGGTACCGCCGCGGCCGCCCGTACCCGGGCCGTCGGGTCCGTTGTCGCCGCCGTACCCCGCCAGGAAACCGCTGGTCATCCCGGGGATGAGCAGCGGAGTCGCGACCGCGAGCACCACGCCGACCAGGGCCAGCCGCCGTCCGGCGGCCGCCAGCGGGGACGGTTCCCACAGGTCCACGCCCCGCCCGTCGCCGGTGAACCGCCGCCCGAACCGGCGTACCCGGTCCAGGTTGTCGGCGACCAGCA